>JASHTQ010000688.1 GCA_030040475.1 Streptosporangiaceae bacterium | reverse complement strand
CGCGGGTTCAGCAGGGACAGCGTGCTGGCCCTGAACCTGCAGGCCACCGGGATGGAGTTCGCCAGCGAGCTTGTGGTGAAGGCGGCGCTGGCCGGCCAGCGCGTCACCGAGGTGCCGACCACGCTGGCCAAGGACGGCCGGAGCAGGCCGCCGCACCTGCACACCTGGCGGGACGGCTGGCGGCACCTGCGGTTCCTGCTGCTGTTCAGCCCGCGCTGGCTGTTCTTCCTGCCCGGCCTGTTCCTGCTCGTGGCCGGCCTGGTCATCGGCGTCATCGTCGCGCCGCACCCGCTGCGGATCGGCTCGGTGACCTTCGACGTCGACACGCTTGTCGGCGCGTCCGCGATGGTCGTGATCGGCTTCCAGTCCGTCCTGTTCTGGCTGTTCACCCAGGTGTATGCGGGCTCGGAGGGATTCTTGCCCGAGGAGCCAGCGGTGCAGCGGCTGCTCGGCAAGCTCAGCCTGGAACGCGGGCTCATCCTGGGCGCAACGATCGGCCTGGCCGGCCTGGCCGGCCTGATCTTCTCGCTGGCCTACTGGCACGGGAAGGGATTCCACCAGCTGAACTACGAGCACTCGCTGCGGCTGATGATCCCGTCGGTGACCGCGCTGATCGTGAGCTGCCAGGTCGTTCTCGGCACGTTCTTCCTGTCCATCCTCGGCATCAGGCACACCAGGCATCCCGCCGCCGGCTCGGTATCGCATTCCGCGACTGGTTCACCACCCTCCGTTCGGGATAATGAATTTAATTACGGTGACCAGCCGGCTGGAGCCCCTAGGCTTTAGCACATGCGCACCATCCTGTCCGCTGCTGCCTGGCCGTACGCAAACGGCCCCCGCCATATCGGTCACGTCGCCGGCTTCGGGCTGCCCTGCGACATGTTCAGCCGGTACCAGCGGATGGCGGGCAACCGGGTGCTGATGGTGAGCGGCACCGACGAGCACGGCACGCCGATCCAGGTGCAGGCGGACGCGGAGGGCGTCAGCGCCCGCGAGCTCGCCGACCGGTACAACCGGGTGATCGTGGACGACCTGGCCGGCCTCGGCATGACCTACGACCTGTTCACCAGGACCACCACCCGCAACCACTACGCGGTCACCCAGGAGATTTTCACCAGGCTGCTCGCCAACGGGTACATCTTCCCGAAGGTCACGCTCGGCGCGATCTCCCCGTCGACCGGCCGCACGCTGCCCGACCGCTACATCGAGGGCACGTGTCCGATCTGCGGCTACCCGAGCGCGCGCGGCGACCAGTGCGACAACTGCGGCAACCAGCTCGACCCCGCCGACCTGATCAACCCCCGGTCGAAGGTCAACGGGGAGGCGCCGGTGTTCACCGAGGCCGAGCACTACTTCCTCGACCTGCCCGCGTTCGCCGAGGTGCTCGCGACCTGGCTGAAGTCCAAGGCGGGCCAGTGGCGGCCGAACGTGCTGAACTTCTCCCTCAACCTCCTCGACGACCTGCAGCCCCGGGCGATCACCAGGGACCTGGACTGGGGCGTTCCCGTTCCGCTCGACGGCTGGCGGGACCGGCCCGACAAGCGGATCTACGTCTGGTTCGACGCGGTGATCGGCTACCTGTCCGCGTCGATCGAGTGGGCGCGGCGCAGCGGCGACTCCGAGGCCTGGCGCGCCTGGTGGAACGACCCGAGCGCCGAGGCGTACTACTTCATGGGCAAGGACAACATCGTCTTCCACGCCGAGATCTGGCCGGCCATGCTGCTCGGCTACTCAGGACTCGGCGCCCGCGGCGGCACGCCCGGCCCGCTCGGCACGCTGAACCTGCCGACCGAGGTGGTCTCCAGCGAGTTCCTGACGATGGAGGGCCGCAAGTTCTCCTCCTCCCGCTCGGTGGTGATCTACGTCCGCGACTTCCTGGCCCGCTACGACCCGGACGCGCTGCGCTACTACGTGGCGGTCGCCGGGCCGGAGAGCCAGGACACCGACTTCACCTGGAGCGAGTTCGTCCGCCGCAACAACGACGAGCTGGTCGCCACCTGGGGGAACCTGGTGAACCGCGCGGTCTCGTTCGCGGCGCGCTTCGTCGGGTCGATCCCCGAGGCGGGCGCGCTGACCGACCTGGACCACGGCCTGCTCGAGCGGTCCCGGCTGGCCTTCGACACCGTCGGCGGCCACCTGGGCGGGTCCCGGTTCAAGTTCGCGATCACCGAGGCGCTGCGGACGGTGGCCGAGGCCAACAAGTACTTCTCCGAGCAGGCGCCGTGGAAGCTGCGCGAGTCCGACCCGGAGCGGATGCGGACCGTGCTGCACGTGGCGCTGCAACTCGTCGACGACGCGAAGACGATGCTCACCCCGTTCCTGCCGCGCTCCTCCCAGCTCGTGCACGAGATGCTGCACGATTACGGGCAGGGCGGTACAGGGACATGGTCGGACATGCCGAGGGTCGAGGAGGTCGACGAGGACGGCGGCGCGCCCTACCCGGTGATCACCGGCCGGTACGACGGCGCCGCCCGCTGGGCCTCCGCGCCGATCCGCCCGGGCACCCCGCTGGCCGTCCCGGCGCCGCTTTTCACCAAGCTGGACAGCTCGGTGGTCGACGAGGAACTTGCCCGGCTGGGGTCCGGCTCATGATTTATTTTTGGCCGAACGAGCCGTGGTGACGCTCCCGCTACCGCCCGAGCCGCTGCCCCGCCCGGCGCCCGACAGCCATACCCACCTGGACATGATCGACCGCCCGGTGGCGGACGTCGTGGCCGAGGCGCTGGCGGCGGGGGTCACCCGGATGATCACCGTCGGCACCGACCTGGAGACCTCGCGCTGGTCGGCGCTGCGCGCAGCGGAGCACGACGCGGTGTACGCGGCGGTCGCGATCCACCCGAACGAGACCGCTTTGGCGGTTCCGCCCGAGGATGTGCTGGCCGGGATCGAGGCGCTGGCCTCCTTGCCGCGGGTGGTCGCCGTCGGCGAGACCGGGCTGGACTACTACCGCGATCACGCCCCGCCGGGCGTGCAGCGGTGGTGGTTCCGCGAGCACATCGCGATCGCCAAGCGGACCGGCAAGGCGCTGATGATCCACGACCGGGAGGCGCACGAGGACGTGCTGCGCATCCTGGCGGAGGAGGGGCCGCCGGACCGGGTGGTGTTCCACTGCTTCTCCGGCGACGTGGCGATGGTCAAGCAGTGCGCCGAGGCGGGCTACGTGATGTCGTTCGCGGGCAACGTGACGTTCGGCAACGCGCGGCCGCTGCAGGCCGCGGCCGCCGCCGCCCCGCTTGACCTGGTGCTTGCCGAGACGGACGCGCCGTTCCTCACCCCCGTGCCGAACCGCGGCAGGCCCAACGCGCCCGCCCAGGTGGCCAACACCCTGCGCTTCCTCGCCGACCTCAGGGGCACGGATGTCGCGGACCTGTGCGACGCGGTCGCCGCCACCGCGGAGCGCACCTTCGGTCCCTGGTGAGCGCGCTGCTCCCGCGCCTCCCGCGCCTCCCGCGCCTCCCGCTGCTCCCGCGCCCGCCGCGCCTCCCGCGCCTCCCGCGCTCGGGTAGTGGGTGTGGCACCGCATACCGTCTCCGGTACGCGGTGCCACACCGACTACGTTCAAGGCGCGGCTGACGTGGTAACAGAGGGCCAGGCGGTGCGGCTGCTCACTCCCGGGGACGTCCAGGGGCTTGCCGGGAGGCTTGGCGTGCGGCCGTCGAAGCGGCGGGGGCAGAACTTCGTCATCGAGCCGGGGACGGTGCGGAAGATCGCCGCGCTGGCCGCCATCGGGCCGGACGACGTGGTGCTCGAGGTGGGGCCGGGACTCGGCTCGCTCACGCTCGCGCTGCTCGAGGCCGGCCCAGCCCGGGTGGTGGCGGTGGAGATCGACCCGGTGCTGGCCGGCGCGCTGCCGGAGACGGCCGCCGAGCGGGCAGGGGAGCGCGCGGGCCGGCTGACCGTGCTCACCGCGGACGCGCTCGGGGTCGGCGAGCGGGACCTGTCGGCGCCTGCCGCGGACGCGCTCGGGGTCGGCTCGGATGAACCGGGTGGGCCTAGCGTGCTCGTCGCGAACCTGCCCTACAACGTGGCGGTGCCGGTGCTGCTGCACCTGCTGGCCGCGGTCGGCTCGCTGCGGCGCGGGCTCGTGATGGTGCAGGCCGAGGTGGCCGACCGGATGTGCGCGCCGCCGGGATCGCGGGTGTACGGCGCGCCCTCGGTCAAGCTGGCCTGGTTCGCGGCGGCGCGGCCGGCCGGGACGGTGTCGCGCAGCGTGTTCTGGCCGGCGCCGAACGTCGATTCCAGGCTGGTCGCGTTCACCGGGCACGACCCGCCGCCGACCACCGCGAGCCGGGAGCAGGTGTTCGCGGTGATCGACGCGGCCTTCGGTCAGCGGCGCAAGACGCTGCGCGCGGCGCTGGCGGGCTGGGCCGGGTCGGCGGCGCGGGCCGAACGGCTGCTCCGCGCCGCGGGAATCGATCCGGGCGCGCGCGGCGAATCTCTCGGCGTCGCGCAGTTCGCCCGGCTGGCCGCTGCGCACGCGCCAGCGCGGCGTACGATTTGACCATCGTGCCTCGTGTTACAGCGCGGGTTCCCGCCAAACTCAACCTCCAGCTCGCTGTGGGCCCGCGGCGTGCCGACGGCTATCACGGCCTGGTGACGGTCTTCCATGCCGTCTCGCTGTTCGACGAGGTCACGGCGGAGACCGCCGGGCAGGACGGGGTCACGGTCACCGGCGAGGGCGCTGACCGGGTCCCGGCCGACTCCGACAACCTGGCGCTGCGCGCGGTGACCGCGCTGCGCGCCGCGGTGGGCGGCGCGGCGCGCGCCCCGGCAGTGCACATCACGATCACCAAGCGGATTCCGGTGGCCGCCGGGCTGGCCGGCGGCAGCGCCGACGCGGCCGGCGCCCTGGTTGCCTGCAACGAGCTCTGGCGCACCGGCCTGGACCAGCAGCAGCTCGGCACGGTCGCCGCCAAGGTGGGCAGCGACGTGACCTTTGCGCTGCTCGGCGGGACCGCCGTGGGCCGCGGCCGGGGAGAGCGGCTGACCCCGGCGCTGGCCGCGGCCACGGCCTACCACTGGGTGCTCGCCTTCGCCGACGGCCACCTGTCCACCCCCGAGGTCTACGCTGCCCTCGACCGCCTGCGCGCTTCCGCAGTCCCGGCGGGCGGCAAGCCCAAGCCCCCGGACCCCAACCTGGACGCGGCGCTGATGACCGCGCTGCGCTCCGGTGACCCCACCCGGGTGGGCCGCGCGATCAGCAACGACCTGCAGCCCGCCGCGGTCGCGCTGTTCCCGGCGCTGCGCAAGACGCTGGCGGCGGGCCTTGAGCTGGGCGCGCTCGGCGCGCTGGTGGCAGGCTCGGGGCCGACCTGCGCGTTCCTCGCCTCGAACGCGGATCGGGCACTCGACCTGGCGGTGTCGCTGTCCGGCGCGGGCGTGTGCCGTTCGGTGGCCCGGGTCACCGGACCCGTGCCAGGCACCGTCATCCTCCCGGACCCGAAGACCGCGAAGTGAGCCCGGGCACCGCGTTGAACCTGATCAGCCTGGAAAAGGTGGCAAAGGCGTACGCGCACAGGCAACTGCTCGACGGGGTCTCGCTCGGGGTGTCCGCCGGGGAGAAGATCGGCGTGGTGGGCCGCAACGGAGCCGGCAAATCCACGTTGCTCGGGCTGCTTGCCGGCCAGATCGCACCGGATGCCGGCCGGGTGGCCAGGCCGGCGGACCTGCGGATCGGCTACCTACCGCAGGCGGACCAGCTGACCGGAACGGTCGGGGCGA
>JASHTQ010000687.1 GCA_030040475.1 Streptosporangiaceae bacterium | reverse complement strand
GCGACTACGCCGACACCCGGCTGCGCGGCGCGCTGCACGCCGCCGCCTGCGTGCTGGCCGCCGCCGCGCCCGCCGCGCTCATCCACCGCCGCACCGCAGGCAGGCCGCCGCTCGAGATGGCAGCTGCCGCGCTCACGGCGTGGGCCGTCACCGGTGGCCGTTCTCTTTCTTTTTATGCCGAACGGGAGGTGGCATCTCTGTCCCGCAACGATCTCGACGCTGCCCGGCAGATCCTGCCGAGCCTCTGCGGTCGTGACCCGGCCGGGCTTGATGCCACCGAGATAGCCCGCGCGGTCATCGAGTCGGTCGCGGAGAACACCTCGGACGCCGTGGTGGCGCCGCTGCTGTGGGGCGCCGTCGCCGGGCCTGTTGGCCTGGCCGCCTACCGCGCGATCAACACGCTGGACGCGATGGTCGGCCACCGCTCGCCGCGGTACCTGCGGTTCGGCTGGGCCTCGGCGCGCCTGGACGACGCGGCCAACTGGATCCCGGCCAGGGTCACCGCCGCGCTGGCCGTCGCCTGCGCCCCGCTGGTGCCGGGCGGCGACTGGCGTGCTGCGCTGCGCACCGTGCGCCGCGACGGCGGCCGCCATCCAAGCCCGAACGCCGGCCGCTGCGAGGCCGCCTTCGCCGGTGCGCTCGGCGTCCGGCTCGGCGGCACGAACAGCTACGAAGGCGTCGCGGAAATCCGGCAGGAACTGGGGGACGGGCGCGCCCCCGAGCCCGCCGACATCCGCCGGGCGGTCACGCTGGCCAGGGCGGTCACGGTCTCCGCGACCGCCCTGGCGGTACTCGTGGCGCTGGCGCGCGGCGCGCTTACCGGCGCGCGAGGAAGCTCAGCGCCCAGATGACCAGCGCGGCGAGGGCAACCCACCACAGCACGTGGATCGCGAAGCCCAGGCCGAAGATCAGCACGATGATGAGCAGGGCCACCAGGACGAACATTTCCTTCTCCCTCTCAACGGACTGCCCGTACAGCTACCCCGTAGGGTGAATCGAAACCTGCAGGCCTGCGGAAGGAGTCACCCGTGCGCGGAGCGCTGCTCGTCGCGGGCACCAACTCCGACGCGGGCAAGAGCATGCTGGTGGCGGGGCTGTGCCGGTGGCTGGCCAGGAGCGGGGTGAAGGTGGCGCCGTTCAAGGCGCAGAACATGTCCCTGAACTCCTTCGTCACCCCCGACGGCGCGGAGATCGGCCGCGCGCAGGCGATGCAGGCGGCCGCGGCGGGCATCGAGCCGACCGCGGACATGAACCCGGTGCTGCTCAAGCCGGGCAGCGACCGGCGCAGCCAGGTGGTGGTGCTCGGCCATCCCGAGGCCGAGGCCGACGCGGTGGGGTACCGCGCGCACGCGCCGCGGCTCCGCCGGGTCGCGCTTGACAGCCTGGCCAGGCTGCGGGAGCGCTACGACGTCGTCGTCTGCGAGGGCGCGGGCAGCCCGGCGGAGATCAACCTGCGCGACACCGACGTGGCCAACATGGGCCTGGCCCGCGCGGCCGGCCTGCCCGTCGTCGTGGTCGGCGACATCGACAGGGGCGGGGTGTTCGCCGCCATGTACGGCACGCTCGCCCTGCTGGATGCGGCCGACCAGGCGCTCATCTCCGGCTTCGTGATCAACAAGTTCCGCGGCGCGGCCGAGCTCCTCGACCCGGGCCTGGCCATGCTCCGCCGGCTCACCGGGCGCCAGGTCTACGGGGTGCTGCCGTGGCGGGAGGGCCTCTGGCTGGACGCCGAGGACTCCCTGTCGCTCGCCACCCGCGAACGCGCCGCTGACCTGGGCACCCACCACGGCCCGTCCGGCGCCAACCCGCGCACGCACCCGTCCGGCCACGACGATTTCCTCCGCGTAGCCGTCGTCAGGCTGCCGCGGATCAGCAACTTCACCGACGTCGACGCGCTCGCCGCCGAGCCGGGAGTGCTCGTCAGGTTCGCCGCCAGCCCGGCCGACCTGGCCGACGCGGACCTGGTGGTGCTGCCGGGAACCCGGGCCACCGTGGCCGACCTGGACTGGCTGCGGCAGCGTGGCCTGGCCGGCGCGATCGCCGAGCGGGCCCGGGCCGGCCGTCCCGTCCTCGGCATCTGCGGCGGATACCAGATGCTGGCCGCCGAGATCGACGACCCGGTGGAATCGCGCCGTGGCCTGGTCGACGGGCTCGCCCTGCTGCCCGCCCGGGTCCGGTTCGGCGCGGACAAGACGCTGGGCCGTCCCGTCGGCCGCGCGCTCGGCGCCCGGGTGGCCGGCTACGAGATCCGTCACGGCAGGACCGAGGTCACCGACCCGGCGGCCGAGCCGTTCCTCGACGGCTGCCGCCGCGGCGCCGTCTGGGGCACGAGCTGGCACGGCGCCCTGGAGAACGACGACTTCAGGCGCGCCTTCTTGACCGAGGTGGCCGCGCTGGCCAACCGCGACTTCGCCCCCGCCCCCGGCACCAGCTTCGCCGCGATCCGCCAGGCCCGCCTGGACCTGGTCGGCGACCTGGTCGCCGGCTACCTGGACACTCAGGCTCTGACCGCTCTCATCGAGAACGGTCCCCCGTCCGGCCTGCCCCGCGTGCAGGCCTCGCTCGCCTGACCCGGCTCCGTCTCTCACCTGGAGAGAACATAAGTGTCGGACTGCGCATACCGTAATCGGGCCAATTCTGTCCGTTGACCAGATACGGTACGCAGTTTTAGGGTGCACGTCGTAAATCCGGTTTGCGAGCCCGCGACCAACGGAGGTCGTCATGAGCAGTTGGGACGCGGCCAGTTACGACGCCAAGGACAACCTGCTCCACGTCGTGCGGCGGGAGGCCGAGGCGTTGTTCGAGCTGGCGGAGGCCAGCGACTCCTGGGCCGCGCCGACCG
>JASHTQ010000686.1 GCA_030040475.1 Streptosporangiaceae bacterium | reverse complement strand
TCGCGGACGGCGAGTCGCTGAAGTACTCCGCGCTCAACCACGAACTGCACCGGCTGGTCCGGGAGATCTCCGGCCAGGTGGTGGCAGCCAGGCTGCTCGAACGGCTGAACGGGCAGCTGGTAAGGCATCAATTCCAGTTGGCGCTGCGCCCCGGCCGACCGCAGGCGTCCCTGGGCGAGCACCTCGCCATCATCGCCGCGATTATCGGGCGGCGGCCCGCCGAGGCAGAAGAGGCCACCCGCCGGCACCTGCTCAGCGTCATAGCGGCCCTGCGCGACCAACCGCAAGCAGGAAAAGCAAACACGCTGCGCGGAGAGGTCTGAATGAATATGAACGATTGCTCGGTTTATGGGTCCTACCAGGCCCTCGACCTCCTCGCCTCACGCTATGAAACAGTTACATAACGTACGTTGACTAACCCGGAACAGGAACCTAGCGTTGCCATACTGTTCTTTATATGTACGTTCGTTCGCAGAGCGCACGGACACCAGGCGTGCCGCGACGGGCACGCATCCACATAGCAAACGCCACAAAGCAAAACGAAATTCGGACGCAAACGCACCCCGCACCGAGGCCCGGCGGCCTTACCAGCGTCACTTACCTGCTGCATAGGCAGCAAGCCGGTGGCGCTAAAACGGGATATTCGGTGCTGCTAGCCTCATGACGCCGCGGACCCCTTGACGGGCCTGTGGGGGTCGTGGTGTCACCTCAGACGCGGTCCCGCGCTCCGGGCGCGACCTCAAAGGGAGAAGATTGCACATGAGTGACCAGACTTCGCAATCCGACAGCATGTCGCCCGCCGGCGGGGGTCTGGGGGGGACGTCCCCGGTCGGCATGAGCCGGCGCGGCATGCTGCGCGCGGCCGGTGCCGGCGCGGCCGTCGTGGGAGGCGGCGCGCTGCTCGACGCCTGCAGTTCCAGCATCAAGGGTGCCTCGGCCTCGACCCCGACCTCGTCCGGTTCGAGCACCAAGGACATCACGATCGCCTTCATCCACCCGCTCACCGGGGACCTGGCCGACTTCGGCACCTCCGACAACTGGCTCCTGGGCAAGATCAACGCCACCTCGCAGTTCAAGGCGGGGATCAAGGCCGGCGGGAAGACGTACCACATCAACATCACCTCCTATGACACCCAGTCCGATGCCACCAGGGCCGGCCAGCTGACCAGCCAGGCGATCCTGACCGACAAGGTGGACCTGATCGTCACCTCGTCCACGCCGGAGACGGTCGTCCCCGTCGCGACCACGGCCGAGAAGCTCGGCACCCCGACGATCTGCGGCAACGTCCCGTGGCAGTCCTGGTACGCCAACCTGGGCGGCAACCCGACCCCTGGCAAGTCGACGTTCAAACCGAAGTGGACGACGATGTACTTCCTCGGCGTCAACGACCTGTGCAACGCCTTCTTCCCGATGTTCAACCGGATCCACGACCAGCTGCACACCGACAAGGTCGTCGGCTGCATGTTCCCCAACGACGACGACGGCAACGCCTTCCGCGCCGCGTGGCCGACCTTCGCCAAGGCGGCCGGCTACACGCTGGTCGACCCGCCGGCCTACACCGACGGGCTCACCAACTACTCCTCGATGATCTCCACGTTCAAGTCGGGCAAGTGCGACTTCTTCACCAACGTGCCGCTGCCACCCGACTTCAACACGATGTGGAAGCAGGCCGCGCAGCAGGGCTACAAGCCGGCCCTGGCCTGCGTGGCAAAGGTGCTGCTGTTCCCCGGCGACGTGAAGGCGCTGGGCAACCTGGTCAACAACATCGCCACCGACTCCTGGTGGTTCCCCGGCATGCCGTGGAAGTCCTCGCTGACCGGCGAGACCTGTCAGCAGGTCGCCAACGAGTACCAGAGCGCGACAGGCAGCCAGTGGGTGCAGTCGCTCAGCAACTACAGCCTCTTCGAGGTCGCCTACCACGCGATGTCCGCCGTCAGCGACCCGCACGACAAGGCCGAGGTCGCCGCGGCGCTGTTCAATGTCAACATCGAGGGCCTGGCCGGCCAGCTGGACTGGACCTCGAGCAAGAACCCGGCGCCTGGCGTCGTGGACACCCCGTGCCTCGGCGTGCAGTGGAAGCCGAGCAGCCAGTGGGGCTGGTCCATGGAGGTCGTCGACAATACGCTGATGCCAGAGGTGTCGCTCACCGCAACGCTCGAGCCGACTAACACGACCTTCAACTAAACGGAATGCCACTGCTCGAACTCCGGAACGTGACGAAACGGTTCGGCCGGGTCGTCATCGCCGAGGACCTGTCGTTCGCCGTCGGCCCCGGGGACACGGTCGGGATCGTGGGGCCGAACGGAGCCGGCAAGACCAGCCTGTTCGGCCTCATCTCCGGCGACCTGTCCCCGGGCGCCGGCGAGATCTTCTTTGCCGACCGGCAGGTCACGAAGCTGGACGCGGCGGCGCGGTGCAGGCTCGGCATCGGGCGCACCTATCAGGTGCCGCGGCCGTTCACCGACATGACCGTGTTCGAGAATGTCCTCGTCGCCGCGCAGCAGGGGGCCGGCCTGCGGCGGCGTGCGAGCTATGCGGCGGCGGCCGAGGCGCTGGAGCGGACCGGGATGTCCGGCGAGGCGAACTGGCCCGCCGCGCGGCTCGGCCTGCTGCAGCGCAAGCGGCTCGAGCTGGCCCGCGCGCTCGCGTCCGGGCCCAAGCTGCTGCTGCTCGACGAGGTGGCGGGCGGCCTCACCGACCCTGAGGTCGCCCAGCTAGTGGAGATCGTCCGCGGCATCAACGCCGAGGGCGCCGCGGTGATCTGGATCGAGCACGTGGTGCGCGCGCTCACGCCCGTGGTGGGCCGGCTGATCTGCCTGGCCGGCGGCTCGTTCGTCGGCGACGGGGATCCGGCCGCGGTGCTCGCCGACCCGGCGGTCCGCGAGGTCTTCCTCGGCACCGCGGTGACCGCGTCGCTGACCGGCGGCGCCCTGGCTGAGGAGCTCATCGAGCTCGGGGACGCGGGATCGGCGGACGGCGATCGGAGCGGAGCGTGACTTCAGGGCAGGACGGCGCGGCGCTGGGCGGCCCGCTTACCGGCGACGCGGCTCAGCACGAGGCGCGGGCACAGAACGGGATGCCCCTGCTCGAGGTACGCGAGCTGACCGTGCATCACGGTCAGCTGCGCGCGCTCGACCACGTGTCGCTGCAGGTTTTCCCCGGCGAGGTGTACGCGATCATCGGCGCGAACGGCGCGGGGAAGTCGACGCTGCTGCGCACGATCGCGGGGCTGCACCGGGCGACCGAGGGCTCGGTCCTGTTCGACGGCAGGGACCTGACCGGGGTCCGCCCGGAGCGCCGGGCCACCCAGGGCATCGTCATGGTGCCGGAGGGCCGCCGGCTGTTCGGATCCCTCACCGTCGAGGAGAACCTCAAG
>JASHTQ010000685.1 GCA_030040475.1 Streptosporangiaceae bacterium | reverse complement strand
ACGGGCCAGTTCCCGCGCGGCGGGTTCGGCGGCGCCGGCGGGACTGGCGGCTTCGGCGGACGCGCCGGCGCCGGTACCGGCGGGACTGCGGGCACGGGTACCGGCGGGACTGCGGGCGCCGGTACCGGCGGGACTGCGGGTACCGGTGGCCAGGGCTTTGCGGGCTTCCCGGGACGTGGGGGCGCGGGCGGCAGCGGCGGCGCGGGAGGCTTCGGCGGCGCGGGAGGCTTCGGCGGCGCGGGCGGACTCAGCGGGGACACGCAGGTCAGCAGCGCGCTGGTGAAGCTGCTCGAGCAGGACGCGTCCAAGTACAAGTGGGTCGCGGCCACCGAGGGCTCGCAGGAGGCGGCTCCGCTCGAGCTGGCCACCGGCGGGGACGCGGTGATGGCCATCGGCGGGTTCAACGGCACCGATCCGTGGCCCACGCTGGCGGAGTTCGAGAAGCTCGTGGCCGACCACGAGGTGCACTACTACGTGGGCCAGGGCAGCGAGAGCTTCGGCGGCGGCCAGGGCTCATCGGCCATCGCCCAGTGGGTGGCGGCGCACTTCACCAAGGAGACCGTGGGCGGCCAGACCGTCTACGACCTCACGAAGCCGCTGTCGTAACGGGATTGGCCAGGAACCCCGGATCGGGCCGGAGATAGTCGGCCCGATCCGGGGTAGTGACAAGCCTCGTGGCATCCCCAGCGCAGGCGCCCGGATCGGGTCCCGCCGTAATGCCCCGGCCGCGGCCGGACGCGGGCCTGCTGGCCCGCGGGTACGCATTCGTCGCCGTCGGCCTGCGGTACCTCATCGTCGCCGGGTGGGCCGCGGCGGTGGCGGCGGCCATCGTCTTTCTCCCGCCGCTGAACGCGGCCTCGTCCGCGGGGCTGTCCAACCTGATCCCGCCGGGATCGGCCGCGGCGCACGCCGAGAGCGATGCGACCCGGCTGTTCGGCTTCCCGCTCGACGCGGCCGTGGCGGTGGTCCAGCGTGACCCGCACGGGATGCCGGCGGCCACGCTTGACCGCTCGATCCGCCAGGCCGTGGCGGTCGACCGCAGGCTGGCCGGCCAGCCGGGCCAGCTGCCGAAGGCCCAGGCGGCGCGGGCCGCGGCGGCGCTGGCCACGGCGGGACAGCCGGATGCGGCCCGGATCTTGTCCGGGCCGGTCAGCCCGGGCCCGCCCGGCGGGATCGCGGGCCTGGCCGGGGTGTTTCCGCTGCCCGACGCGGCCGGCCTGCTGCCCGATGCGCGCGAGCATTCCACCACGGTCATTACCTTCCTGTACTTCAGGTCCGGCACGTCCTTCGGGGCGCAGACCGCGGGCGCGCAGGCCTACGTGCACTATTTCCTCAACCAGCCAGGCGACGACGTGGTCGGCGTGACCGGCCCGGTTCCGGCGGAATATGAGCAGAGCCAGATCATCGCCGGTGACCTCAGCCGGGTCGAACTGTTCACCGTGCTCGCAATCGCGCTGATCGTGGGCCTGCGGTTCAGGTCGGTGGGCGCGCCGCTGGCCGCGCTGGCCTGCGCAGGAACGGCGTACGTGCTCGCCGTCCGGATCGTCGCGTGGGGCGCCGCGCGGGTGGGCGTCTCGCTGCCTCCTGATATCGAACCTGTCCTGGTCGTGCTGCTGCTCGGGGTGACCACCGACTATTCGGTGTTCTTCTTCGACGGGCTGCGCGGGCAGCTCGCCGACGGCGTGCCGCGGGTGCGGGCCGCTCGGCTGGCGACCGCGGAGGTCGGGCCGATCATCGCCACGGCCGGCTTCATCGTCGCCGCCGCCACCGCCTCGCTCGCGGTGGCCAGGACGGAATTGCTGCAGGCGTTCGGGCCGGGGCTGGCGCTCACCGTGCTGATCGCGCTGGCGGTGTCGATGACGCTGGGGCCCGCGCTGATGGCGATATTCGGCGGCCTGCTGTTCCGGCCGGTCCCGGCCCGGCTGCGCCGCCTCGGCGTCAGCAGGCGCGAGGGCGGCATGGCGGCGGTGTCCCGTCAGCCCTCGCGCTGGAACCTGCCCGTGCGTTCCGCGCGGTTCGCCGCCACCCGGCCGGTGGCGCTGCTGATCGTCGCGGCCTGCACGCTCGGCCTGCTCGCGGCCGCGTCCGGCGTGCGCACGATGCCGCTGGGATCGCCGCTGATCGCGGAGCTTCCGCCCACGTCGCAGGCCGTGCGCGCGGCCACGGCCGCCGGTGACGGCTTCGCGCCCGGCATCTTGTCCCCCACCGAGATCCTGGTGATCGGCCCCGGGGTGGCCGGCCAGACCGCGGCCCTGGCCCGGCTGCAGCGTGAACTGGCCAGGGAGCCCGGCGTCGCCGAGCTGGCCGGCCCGGCAAGCCTGCCCACCACGACCGGGCCGCTGAACCCGATGCTGGCCGCCTCGGGCGGGGCGGCCAGGTTCCTCGTGATCGAGCGGACAGACCCGCTCGACGCGACCGCCATCGGGGCGGTCCGCACGCTGCAGGATGACCTTCCCGGCCTCGGCCGCTCCGCCGGGCTGGCCGGCGTGCGGTTCGAGGTGGCCGGCCAGACCGCGCTGACCGGCGACGCCATCGGCTCGATCTCCGCCGACCTCGTGCGCATCTCGGTGGCGATCATGGTGGTGACGCTGATCCTGCTCGTGCTGTTCCTGCGGTCGCTGCTCGCGCCTGTCTACCTGCTGGCCGCCAGCGTCCTGGCCGTGCTCGCCTCGCTGGGGCTGACGATGCTGTTCTGCCGGGAGATCCTCGGCTTCGACAGCCTGGTGTACTTCGTGCCGTTCGCGGCCGGCGTGCTGCTCGTCTCGCTCGGCTCGGACTACAACGTGTTCGTGGTCGGGCGCATCTGGGAGGAAGCCAGGCGCCGGACGGTGCCGGACGCGGTGGCCGTCGCCGCGCCAGCCGCCTCGCGGGCGATCACCACCGCGGGCGTGGCGCTCGCGGCCAGCTTCGCCATGCTGGCGGTGATACCGCTCGAGCAGTTCAGGCAGATTGCCGTCGCGATGGGCGTCGGGGTGATCATCGACGCGATCGCCGTCCGCTCGCTGCTGGTTCCCGCCCTGGTGGCGCTGTTCGGCCGCCTGGGCATGTGGCCTGGCGGCGGGGTCAATCCGCAGCAGGCCCGCCTCACGAGCACGGCAGCAGGTGGTACGCCTGCTTTGCGCTGAGCACGTACCTGACGGCCGAGTTCACCTCGGCGCGGAAGGCGGGATCCGTGGCGGCGTGCTCGAGGATGCCCGCGTCCATCTCGGTTGCCGCGGTCAGGCTCTCTGAGGTGATCATGTCACCGCCCGCGGCCAGGAAGTCGATCCCGCGGGTCGTCGGCGGGATGTCGGCCACCGCGGCGGCCACGCCCAGGTCGTCGGAGACGATGACGCCGCGGAAGTGCATGTGCTGGCGCAGCATCGAGCGCATCACCCGCGTGGAGAAGGCCGCGAGGTGATCGGGGTCGATGCGCGTGTACGTGGCCAGGGCGATCATGACGAAGGGCACTCCCGCGTCGATGGCGTCCTGGAAGGTCTGCAGGTACGGGTCATCGGGCGTGGTAACGGTGTCCACCACCCCGGCGGTGAAGTCGGTGTTGCCCACCACCCGGCCAAGCCCGGGGAAGTGCTTGGCCGTGGTCGCGACCCCGGCCTGCTGCATGCCCTCGATGAACGCCACGCCGTGATCGGCCACGGCGGCCGGCGTATCGCCGAACTCGCGTTGCAGCGCGCCGATGGGCTGGTTGTCGGCGGCGGTGCCGGGCGGCACCACGTCCATCACCGGCGCCAGGTTGAGGTTGACGCCGGCCGAGCTGAGCTCGCGGCCCCAGTCCGCCGCCTGCTGCCTCAGGTCAGCTGGTGTCAGCGTGCCCTGGTCAAGCGCGGAAGGGATCTGGGCGAAGCCGGGTCCCTGCATGTTCTGGACCTCGCCGCCCTCCTGGTTGGCGGCGATGAAGAAGCCGACCCCCGCAGTCGCGTACGAGGAGGCCAGCGCCTGTATCTCGCTGGTCTCCCGCCGGATCTGTGTCGCGCCCGCCGTGGTGTCGGTGCCGTAGAGCAATGAGCCGAAGTGATAGGTCGTGACCGCCTTGCCGACCTCGGCGATCGGGTCCCCCGCGATGCCGACGAGGAACAGCTGGCCGACCCGCTGGGCCTCGGTCATCCGGGAGAAGACCGCGGCCGGGCAGGAGGACGACGGCGGCGGCGACGGCGACGGGATGCCGGACGCGCTGACCCCGGCGCTGCACGCCGAGCAGGCCAGGCCGAACGCGGCGATGCAGGCGTAAAGCCGCCGTCGCGTCATGTCGGCAAGTCGGCACCGGCCGCCCGCTCGATGGTCGCGAGCCAGGCCTGCGCGCCGGTCTGGCCGAGCAGGAGGTTGATCTCGAAGGCGTCCGCGATGATGCTGGCGACCCGCCAGCCGCCGTCAGCGGCGAAGGCGGCGCGCAGTTCGTCCTGGCTGACCCGGCGCGGGCCGAAGTCTCCCGGCTGGCGGTCGCTGAAGCACATCAGGTAGCAGCGTCCGCCGTTGCGCAGCACCTCCGCCAGGCTCGCGACGTACCTGGCGCGGTCGTCGTCGTCGAACACATGGAACAGGCCGCTGTCGAGGACCGTGTCGAAGGTCAGCCCGAGGTCCGCCAGCCGCAGCACGTCGGCGACCTCGAAGCGCGCCTTGAGGCCTCGCTCCGCGGCCTTGCCCCGCGCCCGCTCGATGGCGCTCGGCGCGACATCGATCCCCACGGCGTCCGCGCCCCTGGCCGCCGCGAGCAGCGCGTGCTCCCCGGTCCCGCAGCCGGCGTCGAGCACCTGCCCGCGCAGCAGGCCGTCATCCGCCAGCCGGACGAACGCGGGCTGGGGGCGGCCGATGTCCCACGGAGGGAGCGTGCCAGCCGTATACGACGCGTCCCAGTGCGGTGATGTCATGCAGCCTTTCTACGCGATGACCCAGGCAGTGATCGCCGGAACGGCTCAGGAACGCGACCTGAGATGGGCACGCCGTCGCCGGCCAGGTCGTCGACGGGAGCCCTTCGCCCGGTCATGCCGTGGCCGCGCGAGTGGAAACCCGCGCCAACTCCGGTGCTTTCCCCGTTACCGTGCGGCCGCGACCGCGGGGAGACTTCCGTTATGCAACAGGCAACCGACGGCAACCAGCCGACGGCGGCCTGGCAGCGGGTGGAGACACTCGGGGTCGCTCAGATCGTGGTGCTGATACTGGAGGCAAGGAAGACGATGCCATGGGCCACTGCCGCTACGGTATCCCGCGAGCGGCACGACGACGCGATTCGCGTCCGCGTGAGCCTGCTGAAAGGCACCCCGCGGGCCGACCAGGCGCACCGAGCCGACCGTGTCGGCCAGGCGGCCGCGGTCGGCAGGGTCATCGGCGATTTCACGGTCGGCCGGCTGGACAGGGACCTGACTGACGCGTTCGGGGACAAGGACGTCATCACGCTTCAATGAGCCGGGCTGGAGGCGAGGCCGTGGGGGTGGGGCGGGCGTAAAGCCCGCGGTCTCTCCTCCAGCCCTTTAGCCGGGGGGCCCAGCGGAGCGGAGAAACGCGAGCACGGCCCGCACGCGGTTGTTGTCGGTATCGGCCTGGTCCAGTCCCAGCTTGGCGAAGATGCTGGTGACATGGGTCTCGACCGTACGGGCGCTGAGGAAAAGCTCCTTCGCGATCCCCAGGTTCGACCGGCCTTCCGCCATGTGCCTGAGCACCGCGCGCTCGCGGTCGTTCAGCGCGTCGATGCTGCTCGGCGTCCGGTTCCGCTGCAGCAGGCGGCGGACGACGGTCGGGTCTATCACCGTCTCCCCCGACGCGACCCTGGCCAGGCTGTCCATCAGCGCGCCGACATCGGTGACGTTGTCCTTGAGCAGGTAGCCGACGCCGGAGCTGACGGTGTCGAGGAGCTGGCTGGCGTAGCTGGTCTCGGCGTAGGTGGACAGCACCAAGATGCCGACTCCCGGATACCGGCGGCGCACCTCGGCGGCCGTGCCGATGCCCTCGTCGGTGAAGGACGGGGGCATGCGGATGTCGAGGATGACGACGTCCGGCGGATCGGACTCGATGGCGGACAGCAGCTCCGTGCCGGAGCCCGTGCCCGACGTGACCTGGGCTCCGGATGCCTCGAGCAGTAGCGTGAGGCTGCTGCGGAACAGCCCGGAGTCCTCCGCGATCGCTAACCGCATGGAATCCTCACCTCAACACGAGTGCCTTGCCCTGGCGGGCTATCGATGCTGATCTCGCCGTCCAGCGCGCCCACCCGGTCGGCGATGTTGCCGAGCCCGTCCCCGCCGGGGGCGGCGCCGCCGACGCCGTCGTCGGCGATCTCCATGACAAGCTGCGCCGCGGTGACCCCCACGGTGACCACGGCACGTGTCGCGTTGGCGTGCTTGACCGCGTTGGCGAGGGCCTCGCAGGCGATGTAGTAGGCCGTCGCCTCCACGGCGGGAGCGGCCCGCGGCCCGGAAACGGCCACCCGGACCGGCAACGGCAGCCGCTCCGCGACGTCCTCGAGCGCGGCCGCCAGGCCGCCCTGCGACAGCAGCGCCGGGTGGATCCCGTGGGCAAGATCCCGCAGCTCGGCCAGGACCTCCCTGAGCCCGTCCGTCGCCTGGGTGAAGGCGGCGGCCGCCGCCGGGTCCGCCGTGCCGGTCATCGCGGCCGCGAGCTGGGCAGCCAGGCCGAGCAGGTGCTGCTGGACGCCGTCGTGCAGGTCGCGTTCGAGGCGGCGCCGTTCCGCCAGGTGTGCCTCGATGATCCTGGCCTGCGAGGCCCGGACCTGTTCCAGCTTCTCCCGCGCCGCCTGCTCCTGAAGCTGGGCGTTCTTCAGCGCCAGCGCGCTGGTCTGCACGGCGGCGTCGAACAGGCCCCGGTACCTGGCCAGCGCCGGATCGGCGATGACGACGGCGATCGGTGCTCCCCCGTCGGCGTGGATGAACTCGACGAGGCGGCCGGGGGCCGCGGGATCCGGCCGGCCGGCCGCTGCGGGGACCTCGTCCAGGGCAGACAGGTCGAGCACGTCCAGGGTCGGGTCGTGCAGCGTGCTGCGCAGTGCGTGGCGCACCGCGCCGACGTCGGCGCCTGCCGAGATCTGGGCGGTCAGCCCGGCGATGTTCCGCAGCAGCAGGGCCCGCTGGATCACCGCGACGAGGAAGGCGAGCGGCACCGCCAGGTCCACCGCGCTTTCTGCTATATAGGCGCCGTTTGGCGAGGTGGCCATGCTCACCACCATCTGGGCCACCGCCGACCCGCCCGCGGCGATCACGGCGGCCAGCCCGGCCACGATGATCGGCGTGATGACGATCCGGTCCAGGCCCTTGGTCCGGGTCAGCCGCAGCACGAGGAGCACGAGGAGCGCCACGCCGAAGATGCCCTCGCCGGCGTTGACGACATAGTTGAGGATGTCAGCCAGCCGCATATCCGATATCAGCGCGGGCCACCAGGAAGATGCCGGGTAGCCATCCATCGGCGCGGTCGATGTCACGGCGATAAGCGCGCGGCCGGCGAGCATCCAGCAGGTCAGCAGGACGAGATAGACCCGCTGGTGCCTCAGCAGGGAATGGTTCGGGTAACGCAGCAATGCCCAGGCGCCGAAGAGACGGTCCACCCCGCCGAATACCAGCGTATAAACCCCTAGCGGCGATTCATTCCAGGCGTCGATGAAGTCGATCGACCGGAGCACGCCGGCCAGCATGAGGGCGTAGGCGACGACGCGCTGGCCCGGCTCGCCGCGTAGCCGCAGGCCGGTGAAGACGAACAGCAGCGAGACCGCGAGGTTCACCCCGGCGAGGGCCGTGGCGTGATTCCACAGCGGGCCCTGGGCCAGTGCGCACAAACCGCCGACGGCGATTAGGACGGCCGCGATCGGCAGCCAGGATTGGCCATCGCGCCGCCGTCGTTCCGAGCTACGGAGGTTGGCGCGGGTAAGCGGCAGGACCAGCACGAAATCCTTATCGCTCGAATAACTCGACGTAGGCAGCTTATGCCGCTGCGCGCGGGCGGACCATACGATTGTCCGCACTTCTCAGGTATTGAGACAGCAGCTATTTGCCGGGATCAGGCCGAGATGCCGCCACCGATTTTCACCTCGACGGCCTGCTCGCCCGCGGCGTCCCTTGGCACAAGCGGGCCGCGACGGAACAGCACCCCGCCGAGGATCGAGCCGCCCGCGAAGATGGCCGCGGTCCACCAGAAGGCGGTGTCGTAGCCGTGCGCGAGCGTCAGCCCGGTCAGCGCCCCGCGGCCGATGATCCTCGCCTCCGCGAGGTGCGCGGCCAGGTACGAGGCGGTCGCGCCGGCGAAGATGGTGTTCAGCAGCGAGGTGCCGATCGAGGCGCCGAGCTGCTGGCCGACGGTGACGCTCGCCGAGGCGACGCCCGCGTCCTGCGCCAGCACGCCGAACGTGCCCGTGTTGATCGAGGGCGCGATCACCATGCCCAGGCCGACGCCGGTGAGGATGAGCGGGCCGACGATGCCCGACACGTAGCCGGTGTGCGGGCCAAGCTGGGCCAGCCAGGTCGCCGCGCCGGCCGCGACCAGCATCCCCGTCGCCACCAGCGGCTTGGGCCCTACCCTTGGCATCAGCACGATCGTGGACATGTTGGCCGCGACCGCGATCCCGCCGGCGATCGGCAGGAAGGCGAAGCCCGTGACGACGGGCGAGTAGCCGAGCGTGTCCTGCAGGTAGTAGGTGAGGAAGAGGAAGGTGCCGAACATGCCGGACGCCGCGATCAGCATCGAGAGGTAGGCGCCGCCGCGGTTGCGGTCAAGCACCACGCGCGGCGGCAGCAGCGGGTGCGCGGCGCGGCCCTGCCAGAGCGCGAACACGACGAGCAGCACCACGCCGGCGGCGAGGAACCCGTACGTGGAGGGCGTGTGCCAGTTGTGCGTCGCCGCGTTGGAGAACCCGTAGACCAGGCAGAACAGCGCGCCAGAGACCGCGAGCACGCCCGGGATGTCGAGCCTCGGCTTGACCAGGGAGGGCTGCCGCCGCAGCAGCATCGAGCCGCCGATGAACGCCGCGCCGGCGAAGAACAGGTTGATGTACAGCGTCCAGCGCCAGGACAGGTACTCGGTCAGCGCGCCGCCGAGCAGCAGGCCGATCGCGCTGCCGGCGGCGGCGATCGCACCGTAGATGCCGAACGCCTTGCCGCGTTCGTCCGGCTTGGTGAACGTCGTCGTCAGCAGCGACAGCGCCGACGGCACCAGGATCGCGCCGAACGCGCCCTGGCAGGCCCGGGCGGTGATCAGCATGACGAAGTTGACCGAGGCGCCACCGATGGCGGAGACGCCGGCGAAGCCGACCAGGCCGATGAGGAACGTCACCTTGCGGCCGAGCAGGTCGGCCAGCCGGCCGCCGAGCAGCAGCAGGCTGCCGAACGCCAGCGTGTACGCGGTGACCACCCATTGCCTGTCTACCGTGGTGAAATGCAGTGCGCGCTGCGCCGAGGGCAGCGCGATGTTCATCACGGTGACGTCGAGGATGACCATCAGCTGCGCGAGGCCGATCACGACCAGGATGAGCCAGCGCCGCCTCGCGTCGTCCGCGTCGGGGGTGAGCGCCGCGGGGTTGACATCAGACATGGGCGTCACCAATCTGGAGGTACCTTCTCCGTTTCGCTCAGGCTAACATGAAGCGGAGAAGTTGTCTCCACTTATTTCGGAGGAGGCCCATGGAGGACGCCGTGGCGGACGCGGAAACCGGGCCAGGCTGCCCGCAGCGCAGCGGATGCGGCGGCCGGCCGCTGCGGCGCGACGCGGAGCGGAACCGGCAGCGCGTGCTGCAGGCGGCCGCGGAAATGTTCGCCCGATGCGGCCTTGAGGTCAGCCTGGACGAGGTGGCCAGGCACGCCGGCGTCGGGGTCGGCACCGTGTACCGGCGGTTCCGTACCAAGGAGGAACTCGTCGAGGCGCTGTTCGACGAGCGCATCGACGCGATAGCCGCCATCGGCGCCCGCGCCGCGCAGGACCCCGACCCGTGGTCCGGCCTGGTGTCCTTCATGGAGCAGCTCGCCGAGATGCTGGCAGGCAACCTCGGCCTGCGCCAGATGCTCATGTTCGCGACCTACGGCAGGGACCGGGTGGCCTACGCACGGGAGCGGAACGAGCCGCTCGTCGGCAGGCTGGTCGAACGGGCGCAGGCGGCCGGGCAGGTCCGCGGCGACCTGGGGCCGACCGACATACCGTTCATCATCTTCACGCTGACCCAGGCCACCGAGTTCTCGCGGCACGCCAGCCCCGAGCTGTGGCGCCGGTACCTTGGCCTGTTCCTCGACGGCCTTCGCCCGCAGCGCGACGGCGTCGCTCCCCTGCCGGTGCCCGCGCTGCTTCCCGATGAGATGGAGAAGGCCATGCGGGAGAGCGCGCCGCGGCGGCTTTGAGGCCCCCGCCGCGCCCAGCCCGGAAGACGGCCCGGATACCGGCCCGCCAATCTTGCATTTGCACGTGCATACGCACGGATAAAATGTAAGGAATTGGTAAGAACTGCGCGCCGACACGCCGCCTGACCTGCTGAATGATCACCAGAAACCGGTGACGCTAGGAAACTCGCGTGTCGCATGACATACTGGCGCAAATCTGAGTAGCATGACCCGTGCACTTAACGCGCGCATTTATCCAGGAGACGTCAGGTATGAACCCCGGCCACAGCGTGCAGGACGCCAATACGGGACTCCCGCCGCGCCCGTCAGGGCAGGACGACGCCGGCCGCTACGCTGCCGCCACCGAGGATATCCAGGACATCATCGATAAGCTCGCGGCGGTTACCCAGCAGCTGCGCCATCCGCACCGGAACTAGCGGATGAGTCGGCGTGGATCAATCCGCGCAGCAGGCTGACGCTGTCCGCAGCGCTGAGCGCGGCGGCCCGCAGCAGCGCGAACGCCCGGATGTAACGGGCAACGTCGTCCTGGCTCTCCAGGTAAACCCCGCCGGATAGCGCCTCCAGGTAGACGACCCCGAGGCTGGGCGCGTCGGGAAACCTGAGGATCGCCAGCGATCCGCTGCCGGCGGCCGCGTGCGCGCCCGCGGAGAACGGCAGCACCTGGATCGTGATCGCCGGAACGCCGGTGCTCAGCTCGATCAGGTGGCGGATCTGCCCGGCCAGCACGTCGGGGCCGCCCACGGACTGGTGCAGCGCGCCCTCGCCGAGGACCACGGTGAGGCGCTTGCCCGTCGGGGCTGACGGGCTGCCGGTCACCATGACCTGCCTGCGCACGGCCTTGGCGGCGACGATGTCCGCGCGCCGCTCGGCGCTGAGGCCCGGCTCGGCGCGGGCCAGCGCGGTGGCGTAGCCATCGGTCTGCAGCAGGTCCGGCACGAGCTGGGCCTCGTAGATCATGATCTCCGAGGCGGCCGACTCCATGATGATGTAGTCCAGGTAGGCCTCCGACAGCACGTGCGTGTAGTGATCCCACCAGCCGCGCTGGCCGTCGCGGCCGGCGATCGCGAGCAGCGCGAGCTGCTCGCTGACCGGCACGCCGTACTCGGTCAGCAGCTCGCGCAGCTCCTTCGGCCTGATGCCGCGCTGGCCGGTTTCGATCCTGCTGATCTTCGACCGGTCGCATTCGAGCACCTGGGCGGCGTCCTCGAGCGCGTACCCGACGTTCTCCCGGTACCGGCGCAGCGCGGCGCCGACCAGGCGGCGCCGCGCAGGGGTTGGCTCTCCGGTCACGGTTCCTGCCTTTCCGCGGCTTGTGACCGCATGAACGAGGTTTGTGACATATTGAGAGCAACGTAGCAGTTAATGTAGCTCATCTTTCGGCAGCGACACGCCGGGCGGAAAACCTAATCCGGGCGTCAGCCGGCGAGCCGGCCCAGGGCCGCCATGATGCGGTTTTCCGACACCGGCGCCAGGGTCCCGAGGGTCTGCGCGAACAGGCTGACCCGGAGTTCCTCGAGCATCCAGCGCACCTCGCGCACGTCCGGGGCGTCGCGGCGCGAGCCGGGCAGCTCGGCCACCGCTTGCCGGTAGGCCTGCTCGACGCGCTGCGCGATGGCCATGTTCGCGGCGTCGCGGGCGGGGTTCTCCGCCAGCTTGTCCAGCCGCCATGCAATCCCGCGCAGGTAGCGGGTCAGCTGCGGCAGCCGCCGGTACCCGGTCGCGGTGACGAACCCGGCATAGATCAGCCCGCCGAGCTGCGCGCGCATGTCCGCCAGCGCCGGCCCGACCAGAACGCCGGACGGCGAGTCAAGCCGGGCCGCTATCGCGTGGGACAGCCGAAGTGCGGACTCCACCTGCGTCACCACCTCGGCGGTGACTTCGCGCAGCCGGGGACGCACCGCGGCGGCCAGGCGCTCGAATCCGGCACGGTCCCGCACCGGCCCGCCCGCCTCGGCGATGAGGAAATCGGCGGCGCAGTCGACGCAGTCGGCGAACAGGGCCGCCACGCCGCCGTGCGGGTTGTGGCTGAGCGCCAGCTTCGCCCCGGTCGACAGGCCGTCCGCGATCGACTTGACTATCGAAGCGGGAGAGGGCGTGCCGAGCAGGATCAGCCGCCGTGT
Source organism: Streptosporangiaceae bacterium (assembly GCA_030040475.1). The sequence goes on along the minus strand of JASHTQ010000685.1, from coordinate 1,110 downwards.
TCCCGCCCACATCGCCGAGCGCGCCGCCGCCTGCGTCTCGAACAGCCGCACGTCCACGCTCTGGCCGGCGTCGAACAGGGCCGGGTAGGCGACCACGGTCCCCTCGCGAAACACCTCGGGCAGCGCGCCGAAGTCCCAGGACGTCAGGCCGGTGCGAGTGAGGCCGCCGGCCGCCCGCGACAGCACCGCGCGCAGCCGCGGCCGCAGCCTGCGCTGCAGCTCGGCGACGTCCTTGCCCTCGGCCACGACCTGGTCCCCGTCGGTCACCCGGACCGTGATCCGCAGGTGCGGCGGCAGCTTGTCCAGATCCCAGGCGTCCCGCGGCACGTCCACGCCGCGCAGCGAACGAAGCTGGCGGGCGACCGCGTCGCGCAGGTCACCGGACGGCTCGCCCAGCCGGGCCACCACCTCGCGCGCCAGGTCGGGCGCGGGCACCAGGTCGCGGCGCAGCGACTTGGGCAGCGACCTGATCATCTCGGTGACAAGCTCCTGCCGCAGCCCCGGCACCTGCCAGGAGAACTCGTCCGCGTTCACCTGGTTGAGCCGGCTCAGCGGGATGTCCACGGTCACGCCGTCGGCCGCCGCGCCGGGGTCGAAGGCGTAGGAGACCGGCAGCGAGGGGCCGGGGGCGGACTGCGACGTCCAGATCTCCGGATAGGAATCGGCGCTCACCAGGGCGGCGTCGTCGCTGAGCAGATCGGCGGGCTTGAAGGTGAGCAGGCCGGGGTCCTCGCGCCTGGCCTTCTTCCACCAGGTGTCGAAGTGCTGGGCGGAGGTCACCCCGGCCGGTATCCGCGCGTCGTAGAAGGCGAACAGCTCCTCCTCGCCGACCACGAGGCCGCGGCGGCGGGCGCGGTGCTCCAGTTCCTCGGCCTCCGCGAGCAGCCGGCGGTTCTCGGCGAAGAACCGGTGTGACGTCTGCCAGTCCCCCTCGACCAGCGCGTGCCTGACGAACAGCTCGCGGGCCGCGACCGGATCGATCCGGCCGTAGCCGACCTTGCGGTCGGTGACCAGCGGGATTCCGTACAGCGTGACCTTCTCGAGCGCGACCGCCGAGCCCCGCTTCTTCTCCCAGTGCGGCTCGCTGTAGCTGCGCCTGACCAGGTGCTG
>JASHTQ010000087.1 GCA_030040475.1 Streptosporangiaceae bacterium | reverse complement strand
GCCGGCCGTGCCGCCGCTGACCCGGACGACGCGTGGGCCACGGCCCAGTACTGGCTGGGCTACCTGGCCAACCTGGCCGGCGACTTCGACATCGGCCTGGGTCACTACACCGCCGCGCAGGATGCGACCGCGGACCGCCCGCGCTCGCCAGTCCTGATCGATGCCCTGGTCGGCCAGGCGAACTGCCTGCTGAATCTCGGGCGTACCGCGGAGGCCACCGAGGAGGCGCAACGGGCCCTGGACCTGGCCCGGCAGATCGATTACCGGCCCGGCGAAGCCAGGGCCCTGCTGAACCTCTCCATCGCGGCCCAGTACGCCGGCGATGAGGAAAAGGCGCTGGACTGGGCCAGGCAAGCCACCCGCGTCGACCAGCGTGCCATCCCGGGCAGGCTCGCCCGGCAGTGCAACCACAACCTGGCGGACATCCTGGTCGATGTGGGCGATCTGGCCGTCGCCGAGGACAGCTGCGTGGCCGAACTCGACCGGGCCAGGCAGGCAGGCGACCTCGTCAGCCAGTCGTTCTGCCTGGACGTGCTGGCAGAGCTTGATCAGCGAGCGGGCCGCATCTCCGAGGCCGCCCAGCACCTGAGGGAAGCGCTCGAGATCTCCATCCGGACCGGCAACCGGCTGCGCCAGATCGACTGCCTCAACAACTGCGGCCATCTGTGCGCGGCGACCAAACGATGGGCCGACGCGGTAACGATGTGGGCCGCCTACCTCTCGTCTCTGGAACAACTGGGGATGTCAGATCTCCCGGCCGCGGCGGTGCGTCGCCAGGAGCCGCTGCGCGCGGCCGGGGAAGCGCTGGGACCCGAGCGTATCGCCGCCGCGGAGCAGCGCGGCCGGGACATGACCCTGGCCACTGCCGCCGAGCTGGCCATCCTGCTCACCGGAATGGATCCGGACGCACGCCCCGAGCGGCCAGACCTAAGCCAGCTCAGCGCCGAGGAAAAGGAGCTGGTCGTCCTGGTCGCGCAGGGTCGCACCGACGCGGAGATCGCCGGGCAGCTTCACCTCGACGTGCGCGCCGTTCACTCCCGCGTGGACCAGATCCGCGAGAAGGCCGGCTGTTCCCGCCGGGCCGATCTGATCCGTCTCGCCCTGCAAGCGGGACTGGTCTAGCGCAAGCCGTCCGCGGGTCGGGCGTCCGTTCGGCCTGCCCCGTCCCGAGCCGGCCCACGCGTCCGGGACTCGTGACGCACACCTCCCGCTACGGGGCCGTGATCATCTAGCCGGGCGCAAGATCCTCCGTCAGTTCCGGCCGGGCTGCGTCGCCGAACCCGGTGATCAGCCGGGTCAGGATGGCGCCGGCGCCGCGTCAGGTTTTTCTGCGACGACGGCGATATCCCAGGGCAGGACGGCATGGCCGCGTACGGAGAACTCTCGTATCACCCGGATAAGCAGGTCGGCTGCCGCGAAGGCTTCAAAGAAGCTGGCCAGGGTCTTGTGGTGGAACCCGACCCGTCCCCCGATCTTTGAGCCATCTCCCGAGCCTCGGCTGGCCCACCCGGCATTGCCGTACCCTGCCGTGAAGCTCAGCGCCAGGTCCTCGCTCTCGGTCATGCGGTTGACGAAGGGTCCGACAAAGCAAGGGTGCACACCCAGGTAGACGAAGCGCCCTCCAGGGCACAGGCACCGTGTCACGTCGCGCACGACGGCCGCGAAGTCTTCCACGTCGGTGTGGAAGAACATGCCGGCCGCCACGGCCGCGGACGCATCACGCACCGGAAGATGCCGGGCATCGGCCCGAACGGCAGCGCCGAGCCGGCCCCGGGCGAACCGGAGCTGGTCAGCGGAGATGTCGAACCCGACGGCGCGATAGCCGGCCTCGGCCAGTACTCGTCCGAATCGCCCCGTCCCGCACGCCACATCGAGGCAGGTCTGCCCTCCGCCAGTGCCGAGGAATTCCCGCAAGAACGCTTCTTCTTCGTCGTGCCGGAACGCCGAAAAGGTCTCGTCGTACCAGTCGGCATGACCGTCATATCGAGCGACCTGGGACATCACCGTCCAGGCTAACCTGCCCAGCATCCCGTGGCCAAAGCCCCTACACAGCCGTCCGCCGATTGCAGGCCTCCGTGTCAAGCCGCCGTTGCGGAATGAAACCCCGGTTTCAGCACCCTGGGAGGTACTGGAAGCGGGGTTTCATTCCCCCCGGGCCGCGGCCCGGATGCCCCGGCTGCACCACGGTCCGGCGGCTTACAGTGGACCGGTATGCCGGGAGAACGGACACGAGGATGGCGAGCGGCGACCTGCTCATCGCCGAGCAGTGCATCGACCGGCAGGAGTGGCCCTACCTGTTCCGGGGGCGCCAGATCCTGTCGGTCACCGGCCGGGTGCTGCTGCACGCGGTCGACGGTACCGGGCGCCCGCTGTGCGGCTGCGGCGGTGCGCACCTGACGCCGACCGGGCAGCCGTGGCAGGCCAGCTACCTGCCGCATCTTCCGCGCTGCCGCGGCTGCGCACGGCTGGCTGATGCCGGCGACGGCCAGCCAGGCCAGGACGGCGACCCGCCCGCTCCCGTAGCGCCTGCCAGCGCGGTGGATATCCGCACCGTCCACGGGACCGCGGCCGAGAACGACGGCAGGGCCGCGCTGCGCGACGTGCTCGCCGGGCACGACCTGCGGTGCTGGATGTTCACCGACCTCATCCTGATCGATGAGGCCATCCGCGGCGGCCTCAGCCACCCGCTGACCCTCAGTCCCGCCCTGCTGGTCCGCCGTCCCGCCCTGGCGCTGACCACGTTCTTGCACGAGCAGCTGCACTGGATGGAGGGACCCGGCACCGAAGCCGCAGCCGTCGAGGCCAGCGGTCGGTGGCCGGACCCGCCGCCCCCGCCTGCCGGGGCCGCCGACGCGAGGTCAACCTGGATCCACCTGAGCGTCTGCGCCCTGGAATACCACAGCCTCGCCGGACTCCTCGGCCCCGCCGCCGCAGCGGCCGAACTCAGCCAGCATGCGGGCTACTCCTGGATCTACGGCCAGATCCTCGCCGACCCCGGCTGGTTTTCCGGCTTCCTGCGCCGCCACGGCCTCCAGGTGCCCAGCCAGCCCCCGGTTCCCCGCCGCTACTTCGGCGACCCAGCTGACGTCAAGTTCCTGACCGGCGGTCAGCTCCTAGCCCGGCCATCGCCTCCGCCCCTGCCCAGCCAACCCGCGCAGATCCCCAGCCAGCAAGATGGAGACCCTGCGTCGTCATAGACAGGATCACGCCAACTCCGCGGACGCCCATCCTCGCTGTCGGGGTGGCGATGGATCTCTGAGCCTGGCTGCCTTAGTGTCATGAAACCCGGGTTTCAGCACCACAGGAGGTAGTGGAACCGGGGTTTCATTCCCCCCGGGGCCGCGATCCGGATGCCCCGGCTGCACCGCAAACCACACAGCGCCACGCTGGCACCACATCTGAGGCGGCCGCGGAGTGACGGAAGCGGGCCACCGGTTACCGAAGAAGGGGCCGCGCCAACACTGAACACGCCGGTCCTTGCCGTCGGCTGACCATCGAAGCCACGATACGGCTCTAAGCCGGGCCACGGGATGTACGCGCGGCGGCGGCAAACCCTCGACCGCACCACGGCCGTCCGTCTGCTGACGGTTACGCCAGGATGGGCTCACGCTCTTCGGGACGCGCGGCCATCTCCCATCCGTACGCGCCATCCCCCGTGGCGTTGATGGCCGTGACGGCCCAGGAGAACGCCGCCGCGACAGCTTTTACCTCGTCGTCTTCTTCCACGCACATCGTGAACAAGGCAGTCCTTGCCTCCCTGTCAGACGACAGGGTAAATGCCAGGAAGCGATCCGTGTTCAGGTGAATCTCGTTCAGCTGCCGGGCGGCAGCCCTGACCCGCTGCGTCATCTCCTCGCCGGAGCCGCCGCTGACAGTCGCCTTGATGCTGATCTTGAACGCTGCCATCACTGGCCCCCTGATCCGTGCCGCATCTGCGCTAACCACTCTTCCAGCTGCCTGACCACGGCCCGCCAGGCTCCCGACGAGGGCACCACGTAATCCTGGAACTGCAGTTCCTGCGTTCCATCCGGTGACATCAGCGTGTACATGCCGTCAAGGTGAACAATCAAGAAATCGTCCCGGTTCGCCTGCCGGAACAGATCCTCAACATGGTCGTCCGGGTGCCGCGGCCAGGTGCGGTAAGGCTCAGGCTCCACGACCTCAGCCTACCGGAACACTGCCGGACGGCCCCGTCAATACTCCGGACCGCCGCTGGCTCACGCTGAGGCGACGATCCGGCTCCTGCCCCTTCGCCAGGGTCCAACGGGAGCCCCGAGCCGGACGGAGAGGTCAACCGGGCCATGGCAAACCTGCACACCGGCCACCGCCGCCACGCATCTATGCAGGCCAGCAGGCACCAAGACACGCGGTATGGCATCAGGCAGATTAGACGGGACCCAGCGGCACCCGGTCATGAGCGTTCGCGCGTCGTCACACGGCGGATACGAGACGCAGCCGTCGCCATCACCAACATCATTGGATACTTCTGACCGGTTCTGGAACATTTCTTGCGGTTCCCCCGTAGCGCCTGAGACGAATCAAACTCATAGTGTCTTTTGTGGCGGATGAGTATCAGCTTCCCCCGCTGCCGTTAAGGCGAATGTTCTTTCTTGGGTCTTACCGTCCGTGACAAATGGGACTATCGTCGTCATGGGCTGGGGGAGGAAGGAAAGTCTCCCATGAAACGTCTGCTTGCAAGATCTGCGGCAGTAGTGCTCACGGCCCCTCTGATCCTGCTGGCTGTGCAGGGCGGCACAGGAGGTGTCAGCGCGAGCGGGAAGGCGCCTAGCTCCTCGGTGGTCGCCGCGGCGCGGGCCAGCTTCATCAAGGCCTTGTCGGGCCACGCTCCCGCTATCGGCAGGGGCCACGGCTGGATTTCCCCTGGCGGGATGCAGCACGGCGCCTCGGGTGCGGCCAACGGAGCCGTCACCGCTACCCAGAGCATTAACTGGTCCGGCTACGCCGACTCCGAGACCGGGTCCGACACGGTCTCGCAGGTGAGCGGCAACTGGACCCTGCCGAGCGTTCGGTGCCTCCCGGCGCCGTATCAGAACCAGGACGCGTTCCTGTCGAACTGGGTCGGCATCGACGGCTTCACCGATCAGACCGTTGAGCAGTTGGGAACGGGCGCTCAGTGCTACGAAGGCGTCCTGTATTACTACGTGTGGTACGAGATGTACCCTGCGGGCACGGTGGAGGAAGGCACCACCGCCTGCATCAACGACAACGTCGATTGCCCTCAGCCAGGTGACCAGATCAGTGCCTCGGTGACGGTGACGTCGGCCGGTTCCGGCGAGGACAACTACGAGCTCACGCTCACCGACCACACCAGGCCACAGGAAAGCTTCTCGGTCACGCAGCAGTGTGCCACCACTACCTGCCTGGACTCGAGCGCCGAGTGGATAGTGGAGCGCCCCGCCGCGCTCCCGCCGCCGCCGGCCCCCATTCAGATCCTGCCGATGGCAGACTTCAGCCAGACCTCGTTCAGCAGGGGAAACGTAACCTCAGGCGGAACATCCTCCAGCATCCAGGGGTTCCAGGGCGGCCCGGTCTACGACATCTCGATGATCGACGACACCGACTCTTACTACCTGGCCTGCGTGGGCCAGTCGGCTCCGCCGGGGACGCTGCTGCCGCTGACCCAGGCGAACGCGTGTCCGACGGTCTCGCCCTCCCGGGGCGGAGGGTTCAACGACAGCTGGGACTCCAGCTTCTGATCGCATGACCCAGCGCTGCCGGCCCGCGGACGGGCAACCGCGCGCCAGCAGCGCGAACCCGGAACCGCGAACCGGGAACCCGGGAGTGAAACCACCGCTCGTTCGGCATCATGAATAACGCGCCGCCGACGGTCACCGTGCTAATTCCGCCGCGCCTTCCCGCCAGTGAGCACCACGAGCAGCAGTCCGCCGAACAATCCGATGTTCTTGTTGAAGTGGTTGCGCTGATTGAACCGCTGGGCGGGGTCCTCGTGCTTCCAGAACGAGTGCCCGGCGAACGTCGTCGGCACCAGCGACCCCATCAGCACCCCCGCCGCCAGCTGCGGCGCGATCCCCGAAGCGAGCAGCACTCCGCCCGCGACCTGCGCCGCCGCATTGGCCCGCACCAGATCCTCATCCTCGGGCAACGGCACGGGCAACGGCAAAGAAACCCGCGAGCGCAGCGAACCCAGCAGCGGCCCCGCGGTCGCCGCGGCCTTCGTCGGCGCCCGCACCACCTCGTACCCCGACCTGATGAAGACCACGGCCAGCGCGATCCTGGCCACCGCGTACAGCGCTCTGATCATGCCGAAGCTCCAAACACAGGGAAAGCGATCACGTAGCGATATCGGGATACGGCAGGTGCAGGTGATCCATCGCCCGCGCGTAGGCGATCTGGTACTCAAGCGGCCCGTGGTCGCGCTCGAACATCGCGATGAACAGCGTCAGCGTGAGGAACGGGTGCGCGCCGAGCTCGAACAGCGCCACGTGATCCTGCGAGACCAGCGCCAGCCGCTCCTCCGAGGTAAACGACAGCCACGTCGACTTCTCCCCGGCGTGGGAGTTCAGCAGCACGTTCGCCATCTCCCGCTCCCACCAGTCCACCAGGTGCGCGGGCTCCTCCCGGTACTGCTCCACGAGCACCGGGTCCCTGTCCACCGTGTACAGGAACTTGTCCAGCAGGTACTTGCTCATCGCGAACCAGAACCTCCCGACGGATACCAGGTGAAGTACGCCTCCATGGTGTGGAACAGGTCGAGGCTGTCGACGTAGTCGGCCTTCACGCCGTCGCCCGCGGCGCCCATCATCAGCATGAAGTCCATGAACCCGTGCGTCGCGTTCCCCGGCGCGTGCAGGCTGTCCAGCGTGACCTCGGCCAGGCACCGCTCCAGATCCCCGTTAGCGATCCACGCCACCGCCTTCCGGTCGAACTCGGGGTCCGGCCCGTGCGGCCCGAACTGGCGCGGCCCGCCCAGCTCGAGCGACAGGTGCCCAGTCCCGATGATCGCCACCCGCTTATCCGACGGCCACGCCTCCACCATCGCTCGCAAGGCGCGTCCCAATGCCACGAACCGCGACGGCTGCGGCATCGGCGGCGCGAAGATGTTCGTGTACACGGGCACGATCGGCAGGTCGGCCTGCGGCCGCAGCGTGATGATCGGGCAGGTCACGCTGTGGTCGATCCGCAGCTCGTTGCTGAAAGCGAGGTCAAACCCGGCGTCAAGGCCCGACCGCAAAAGAAAAGCCGCCAGCGATTCGTCGCCCGCCAGCCGCATCCGCGGCAGCCCGAACTCGCGCTCCTCGTTGTACCAGTTCGCGTCGAAGAACGGCGCCTTGCCGACCAGGAACTGCGGCATGTTGTCCAGCCACAGCTGGTGGAAGTGGTCGCTGCCGACCATCAAGAGCACATCTGGCGAGGCCCTGGTGAGCGTGTCGCGGAACGCCTCGATCTTGGCCACCCACTCGTCCGCGAACGGCGGCCGTTCCTCGCCGACCGAGGTGCTCGCGCGGTAATAGAAAGGGTGATGCGTCGAGGCGATGACCGCTGCGACGGTGGCCATGCAGGCCCCCTTCCGGATCAGGAATCAGGATCAACATAGACCGCGTTGCGGTCCACGGTCAGGTAGGCGTCCATCCCGATCGGCCGGCGCTGTTCCTCGGCGATCTGCCCGAGCAGCCCCGCCGCCCGCGCGAGCAGGGCGAACCCGCGCAGCATCTCGACCGGCAGGCCGAGGTCGGCGAGCGCCGCGCCGCAGACGCCGGCCCCGTTGAGCGGCAGCCGCCGCCCGAGCACCTGCGGGTGCACCCGGCCGATGGCCTGCAGCAGCCGGAGGTGCGGCCCCCGCAGCCCCTCCTCCTCGGCAATCGCGAGAAGCGCCGGCGTCCGCGGATCGGTCACCTTGTGCACCGGGTGCCCGAGCCCGGGCACGAACCGCCCCGCCGCCTGGGTTTCCCGCACCGCGGCAAGCGCCAGCGAATCCCAGCCGGCATCGTCGGAGTCGGACGGCAACGAACCGGGAACAGAAGACAGCACGGCATGCAGGTACACACCGCAGTCCTCGGTCACCCCGAGGAACCGCGACCCGCCGCCGAGCAGCCCGGCGGCCAGCGCCCCCTGCAGCGAGTCCGGTGCCGACAGGTAGGTCAGCCGCGCGGCGATCGCGGTCGGCGTGAACCCGTGATCGGCCAGCGCGACGAGCACGGCCTCGAACACCCGGGTCTCCGACGGCGTCGGCCGCCGCAGCGCGACCAGCCAGAACGCCAGCTCGCCGAAGCTGACCTTGCCCATCAGGTCGGCCGTCAGGTCCTGCCCGAGCAGCCGTATCTCGTCGGCCGTCGAGGTCCCGAGCGAGGTAGGGAACGAAGGAACGCTACTCACAAAGCCACCGCCGGATCTCCTCGCCGTGCTCGTCGAGCGAAGGCGGCGGCAGCCGGTAGGACGGCGGCGTCGCCGAGAACGTGATCGGGTTGCGCACCGACGGCATCGCCGCGTCGCCCTTCCCGGCCACGACCACCGGCGACAGCCCCACCTCCGAGGCGAACGCCACCCCCTGGTCGATCGTGTTGATCGGCCCGCACGGCACGCCGACCGCGGTCAGCGTCCGGAACCAGTCCTGCTTGCTGCGGGTGCGCAGCCGCTCGACCAGCAGCGGGCGCAGCTCTTCCCGGTTAGCCGTCCTGTCCTCGTTCCGCACGAACCGGGGGTCTTCGACCAGCTCGGGCAGCCCGAGCGCCTCGGCGAGCTTGCCGAACTGCAGGTCGTTGCCCGCCGTGATGACCAGTTCCCCGTCGGCGCACGGCAGCGGCTCGTACGGGAACAGGCTGGGATGGCTGTTGCCCATCCGGAACGGCACCACCCCGGCTGCGACGAAAGCGCCGGTCTGGTTCACCAGGCCCGACATCGCCGAGGCCAGCAGGCTGATCTCGATGTGCTGCCCGATCCCGGTCTGGTGCCGCAGGTTCAGCGCGGCCAGGATCCCGATCGTGGCGTGCAGCCCCGAGATCACGTCGAACACCGCGACCCCGGCGCGGAACGGCTCGCCGTCCGGGTCCCCGGTCACGCTCATCAGCCCCGAGATGGCCTGCACGATCAGGTCGTACCCCGGCAGCGCCGCCCCCTTGGGCCCGCTGCCGAACCCGCTGATCGAGGCGTACACGACCCCCGGGTTGCCCGCGGAGACGGCATCGTAGTCGAGCCCGAAGCGAGCAAGGCCGCCCGGCCTGAAGTTCTCCACGAACACGTCGGCCCGTCGCGCAAGCTCGCGCGCCACCGCCAGGTCCCCGGGCTCGCGCAGGTCGAGCGCGATCGACCGCTTGTTGCGGTTGACGCTCAGGTAATAGGTCGAGACGCCGTCCCTGACCGGCGGCTGCCAGGTGCGGGTGTCGTCCCCGCTCGGGCTCTCGACCTTGATCACGTCGGCGCCAAGGTCGGCCAGCAGCATGGTCGCGTAAGGCCCGGCGAGGATCCGGGAGAAGTCGGCTACCAGCAGCCCGGCCAGCGGCCCAGTGGCCGGCTCGGATCCCGTCATTGCCCCCAGGTGCCTCTCGTCGTAGGATTGTCCGTCATACGGACAGCCGTCCATGGAAGGTGTAGGGACCAGCCTAGACCTGGCAGGCCCCCTGTCAAGCTAGGTCTGCAAGCCGGCCGCCGCATCGGGGACGTTCCCAGGTTGCGTGGCAAGTCAGTAATCCTGGTCGTATAGCGGACGATCGTCCGCACACACCCGACTACCCTCTGGAGGTCGTGATGGCGGATTCATCCTGCGGCGGCACGCATCCGGACCGGCTCGGCTAACCCGGGGCAGCGGCAGATGGCCGGGCGCGGCAGCGGGCCGGACTTCGTGGAATCGCTGGCCCGCGGGCTAGACATCGTGGCCTCGTTCAGCGCCGTCCATCGCGGCATGTCGCTGAGCGAGGTGGCCGCCGCGGCCGGCCTGGCCAGGCCCACTGCCCGCCGGCTGCTGCTCACCCTGGAGGAACTCGGCTTCGTCCGGTCCTCAGACGGCACGTTCGAGCTGACCCCGAAGGTCATGACGCTTGGCATGGCCTACGTCGGCTCGCTCGGCCTGTGGGAGATCGCCCGCCCGCACATGGCGGCGCTCGTCGCCCGCACCGGCGAGTCGTCCTCGATGGCCCAGCTCACCGGCTCCGACATCATCTACGTGGCCCGGGTCTCGGTGCCCAAGCTGATCGCGCTGCGGGTCGACATCGGCACCGTGTTCCCCGCCGCGCAGACCTCGCAGGGCAAGGTCCTGCTGGCCGCGCTGCCCCCGGACCGGGTCGAGGCCACGCTGGCCCAGCCGAGCCGTTCCGGCCTGCTGCCCGCCGCCCGGTCACCCGAGCTCTTTCGGGACGAGCTTGCCGAGGTCAGGGCGCGCGGCTGGGCGCTGGCCGACGAGGAACTCGCCCCCGGCATCCGCTCGGTGGCCGTGCCGGTCCGGGACGGCGCCGGCGCGATCCGCGCCGCCATGAACGTCACCGTGCACGCCGCCGAGACCACCGTCGAGCACCTGCTGCACGAGCACCTCCCCAGGCTGCTGACCACCGCGGGCGACATCAGCGCCGACTGGGCCGCCTGGCAGTCCCGCCCGCACCTGGAAATCCCCCACCCCGACGCCGGTCCCGCCCATGCATAGCCCTCCCCTCCGTCGCCAGCCACCAATCAATTTTCCGCCGAACGAAAGGTGGTATCCCTCCAAACAAAGGGATCTCGTGTTCCCGGCGGGCGGCCCTCGATTCCCGGCCGCAATTTTGTGCCGCGGCAGCGACGGCTATTACGCGTCTCGGCCGGAATCGCGTAAAGGTGGCTGAAGGTATACTCAGGTATTAACTCGACGGAAAGCGAAGGCACGTGGCAGTAACCGACCGGCGCAAGCCGGCAGAACGCTCACCTGGTGAGCGGCTCCAGAGCGCGCACGAACGGCCCGGCGGCAAGCGCGAACTGCCGGACAGCGGGCGCGAGCGGATCAGGCAGGCGGCATACGAGCTGTTCAGCAGCGACGGCGTCCGCGCGGTCGGGGTCGACGCGGTCATCGCCAGGGCCGGCGCCGCGAAGATGACCCTGTACCGGAACTTCCCCTCTAAAAACGACCTGATCCTGGATTTCCTGCGCCGCCGCGAGGAGCGCTGGACGCGCGAGTGGCTGATGGCCGAGAGCCGCCGCCGCGGCGAAACCGCGCGTGATCAGCTGCTGGCGATTTTCGACGTGTTCGCCGAGTGGTTCGCCCGTCCGGAATTCGAGGGCTGCGCATTCCTCACCACGATGATCGAGGTAAAGGACAGGGACGATCCGGTCCGCCAGGCGGCGGTCGGCCACCTGGCTAATATCCGCGGCTATATCGAAGTCCTCGCCGCCGAAGCCGGAATCCGCGACACCGATTCGTTCGCCCGGAAATGGCACATCCTGATGAAGGGCTCGATCATGGCCGCGCACGAGGGTGACACGGCCGCCGCGGCCCGGGCCCGCGAGGTCGCCGAACTCCTGCTCCGCGAGTACGGCTGCTTAACCCCGCGGCCCGGGACCGCTCCGGTGACCGTCAGCCGACGCCGAGCTTTTCGGCGGCCAGCCTGGTGCCCTCGACCCGGTTGGTGATCTTCTGCCAGGCGGTCTGGCGGGCGAAGTCCGGCGAGCCGTGGCTGGGCTTCTCGTCGATGCTGAACGGCGAGAACCCGCAGTCGTCGGTCGAGCCGAGCTGCTCCTTCGGGATGAAGCTGGCCGCCCGGATCAGCGCGTCCCTGACCTCCTGCGGGCTTTCCACCCGCGGGTTCAGCGGGTTGATCACCCCGACGTAGGCGGTCTGGGCCACGCCGCCGGCGTCGTCGCGGAGGTTCTCGCCGATCAGCTGGTAGACCGGGTCCTTGTCCCGCTCGCTGGCCAGCTG
>JASHTQ010000684.1 GCA_030040475.1 Streptosporangiaceae bacterium | reverse complement strand
CTCGCCCGGGAATCCGGGCTTGTCCCAGCCGGTCAGGACCTGCGCCAGCTGCATCTCCCGCCGGGTGGCGGGCCTGACCGGATGGCGCTCTCCGGCACCGCCGGCATCGCCGGGCTCGCCGGACGGGAATGCGGCCGCGAAGCCATCGACCCAGCAGGCCAGATCGCGGACGGAGCTGAAGACCCCGCCCATCGGGGCGAACGCGCCGCACGGCTCGAACGCGACCGGTGACCAGCCGTCGGGTGCGCGACGGTAGCCGTGGGCGAGATTCGTGCCGAGCTCGGCGGCCTCGAACCCGGTGCGGGTCATGCCCAGGGGGCGCAGCAGGCGGTCGCGGACGTAGTCCTGGTACGCGGCGCCGGTAACGGCGGTGATGACCCGGCCGAGGATCGCGTAGCCGAGATTGGAGTACTCGAACCCGATGCCGGGTGCCCTGGCGAAGCTCACGCCGTCGGCCAGGAACGCCGCGAACTCCTCAAGCGGCATGCCCTGCTGCCGGTCGCCCCACGGGTCGTCGGTGGGGAAGCCCGCCGTCATCGTCAGCAGGTGCCGCAGCGACACGGGCACGGAGTCCCGGGTGACCGGCGGCCAGCCGCGCAGCTCGGGCACGTACACCTCGGCCGGGTCATCGAGCCTGAGCGCGCCGTCGTCGCGCAGCGCGAGCACCGCCGATGCGGTGAAGCTCTTCGTCATCGAGGCGATGCGGAAGACCGTGTCCGCGTCCGGCGCCGGCCCGCCGAGGCGCAGCTCGCCGAATCCCGCCGCGTGCGCGAGCTCGCCGTCGATCACGATCCCGTAGACGAACCCGGGCTGCCCGCCGCGCCGCTGGAAGTCCGCAGCCATCGTGTCGGTATCCGCGAAGTCGACCATCGTCCAAGTCTGCCATCGGCTATACCGCCAACTCCGCCTGCATGCGATCATGGACGGGTCCGGGTACGCCGCGAGGGCGACACGAGACGTGGAGGCTGACGATATGGCACAACTGGATTCACCGGTGGCCGCGACAGGACGGCGGACCACACCCGAGCCGCTCTACGGCGGATCAGGCACCGGGCGCCGGGTGACGATCCGCGACATCGCCGCGGCGAAGGCCCGCGGCGAGAAGTGGCCCATGCTCACCGCGTACGACGCGCTCACCGCGGGAATCTTCGACCGGGCCGGCATTCCGGTGCTGCTCGTCGGCGACTCGGCGGCGATGGTGGTCTACGGCCACGACAGCACGATCCCGGTCACCGTCGACGACCTGATCCCGCTTACCGCCGCCGTCGTGCGCGGCACCAGCCGCGCGCTGGTCGTTGCCGACCTCCCGTTCGGCTCCTACCAGGCCTCCTCCGGCGCCGCGCTGGCCGCGGCGACCCGCTTCCTGAAGGAGACCGGCGCGCACGCGGTCAAGCTCGAGGGCGGCCAGCGGGTCGCGCACCAGGTCGAGGACATGGTCGCGGCCGGCATCCCGGTGATGGCCCACCTCGGCCTCACGCCGCAGTCGGTCAACGCGTTCGGCGGCTACCGGGTGCAGGGGCGCGGCGAGGACGGCGCCCGCCTGCTGCACGACGCCAAGACGCTCGAGGCGGCCGGCGCGTTCTCCGTCGTGCTCGAGTGCGTGCCCGAATCGCTGGCCGCGCAGGTGACCGAGGCGCTGACCATCCCCACCATCGGCATCGGCGCCGGACCGCACTGCGACGCCCAGGTGCTGGTCTGGCAGGACATGGCCGGCCTGACGCCCAAGACCGCCAGGTTCGTCAAGAAGTACGCCGACCTGGCCTCCGTGCTGAGCGACGCGGCCACCGCCTTCGCCCAGGACGTGACCACCGGCGCCTTCCCCGACGAGGAGCACTCCTACCGGTAGGCAGGCGCGTGGCGAGGGGATTTGCGAGGACCCGACGCGTGCTCCACATCTTCTCCATGTGATCGGCATAAGGGCTGCACGATGCCATGATCGTCTGGGCAGCGGTAAAGGACAGCTGCTATGCGACTGGGCAGTTGTCCGCGGGGGGTGGTAGGCGGTGCCTGCCTCGTGGTGCGCGAGTTCGCCATCGTTCGGTCTGCCCGGGGGCGGGCCGGTGGCTGCGGTGGGCGATAGCGGTCCACGAGATGTATCTCTGGCTAGCGGGCACCGCCGCCTCCCGCGCCTTGCGTGCGTCCCGCCAGCGGGAGCGTGAGCGTCATCTCGGTGCCCAGTCCCGGCTGGCTGGTGGCGGAGAGCCGGCCGCCCTGCGCGCGGGCGAGCTCGGAGGCGACCGCGAGGCCGATGCCGCTGCCGGAGATCTGCGCCGCCTGCCGCCCGCGCCAGAACCGGTCGAAGATGCGGGGGAGCTCGTCGGCCGGGATGCCGGTCCCCGTGTCCGTGACGGTCAGTACCGCGTCCGTCCCCGCGGGGCCGGCCGTGATCGTGATCCGCCCGCCTGCCGGGGTGAACTTCAGCGCGTTCGTCAGCAGGTTGGTGACGACCTGGTGGAGCCAGTGCGCATCGCCGAGGATCTCGGCGGCGGCCAGGCTCCGCTCGACCGTGATTGCGGCCGCTTCGAACTGGCCCGCCAGGCTGCTGCAGGCGGCGGCGGTGATGTCGGCCAGGTCACAGGGGTGCCGTGACAGGCGCAGGCCGGCGGCATCGGCCGCGGCCAGCGTCTGCAGGTCGGTGACCATGCGAGTGAGCCTGAGCACCTCGTCGCGCAGCGAGGCCAGTTGCTCAGGGGTCGGCTCGGCGATCTCGTCGAGCAGCGCCTCGTGTCCGGCCTGGAGCACGGCAAGCGGAGTGCGAAGCTCATGCGCGACATCGGCGACCAGGTCGCGGCGCAACTGTTCCTGCCTGTCCATGGTGTCGGCCATCTGGTCGAACGCCGATGCCAGCTCGCGCAGCTCGCCCGGCGCGGCGACCGTCCCGACCCGCGCGGTGCGCTGCCCCCTGCCCACCGCGCGCGTCACCGCGATGATCTGCTCAACCGGGCGGGTGATCCGCCTGGATACGCCAAGCCCGGTGAGCATGGCGAGCAGGGCCGCCAGCCCGGCCGCACCCGCGATGGCCCGCAGCAGGTCGATCTCCAGCGC
>JASHTQ010000683.1 GCA_030040475.1 Streptosporangiaceae bacterium | reverse complement strand
CCGCGGACGGCTCCCCGGGTCCTGCCGGTCCCCTCGCCGCGGACGGCTCCCCGGGCCCTGCCGGTTCCCTCGCCGCGGACGGCTCCGTGGCAACGGGCGGTTTCCTGGCTGGGACGGGATCGGTGCTCGACGGGCTGGATCCGGAGCAGCGGGCTGCGGCCACGGCGGACGGGCCGCTGCTGATCATCGCCGGGCCGGGGACGGGCAAGACGCGGACGCTGACCCACCGGATCGCCTATCAGATCGGCGCGCTGGGCGGGCCGGCCAGGCAGTTCCTGGCGATCACGTTTACCCGGCGTGCGGCCGAGGAGCTGAAGGACCGGCTGGCGGTGCTCTGCCCGGACCCGGACGACCACCCGACGGTGACCACCTTCCACGGCCTGGGCCTGCGGATCTTGCGCGAGCACGCGGACGTTGCCGGGCTGCCGCCCGGGTTCGGCGTGGCGGACGAGGCGGCCAGGCTGGCCGCCTCGTCCGGGCTGACCGGATCGGAGCGGGACGGGCGCAGGCTGCTCGCCGGGCTGGCCGACGACCCGGACGGCAGGCTGGCGCTGCGCCGCGCGCTCCTCGCCCGCGACCTGGTGGACTTCGACGGGCTCGTCGAGCTGGCGGCGGACCTGCTCGCCGGCCACCCGGAGCTGGCGGCGGCGCTGCGGGCGCGGTGGCCGCGGGTCAGCGTCGACGAGTACCAGGACATCGACGCGGTGCAGTACGACCTGCTCCGCTCGATCGCCGGCGACGGCGCGGGCCTGACCGCCATCGGGGATCCGGACCAGGCGATCTACGGCTTCCGCGGCGCCGACGTGAGCATCTTCGGCCGGTTCCGCGCGGACTTCCCCGCGGCGACCACGGTCGGGCTGGCCAGGAACTACCGGTCGAGCCCGCCGATCGTGACCGCCGCGGCGCAGGCCATCGCCCCGTCCTCGCTCGTTCCTGGGCGCACCGCGACCGCGGTACGGCCCGCTCCGGCCGACCCCCTCGCCGCGGTCTCCTGCCACGAGGCCGCGGACGAGCACGCCGAGGCCTCGTGGATCGCCGCCACGGTGGACAGGCTGCTCGGCGGGGCCTCGTTCCACTCGCTGGACAGCGGCCGGGCGGACGGGCACGAGCACGGCAAGCTCGGGCTGGCCGACATCGCCGTGCTGTACCGGACCGACGCGCAGGCCGGGCCGATCGGCCAGGCGCTGACCAGGGCAGGCCTGCCCTACCAGAAGCGCTCGCACGACCTGCTCGCCCGCCGGGCGGGGGTGCCGGAGATCGTGCGCGAGCTGCGGCTAGTCGGTCCGGCCCCGGGCGGCGATGTGCTGCGGCAGCTGACCGCGGCCGTACAGGTCCTGGCCAGGGCCAGGGGCGAGCGCGACCCGGCGGTGGTGGACATCCGCGCCGCGGGCGAAGTGCTCACGCCGCTCGCCCGCCGCTGCGGCGCCGACCTGGAGCGCTTCCTTGCCGAGATCGGGCTGGGCGCCGAAACCGACGCGCTGGATCCGCGGGCCGACGCGATCACCCTGCTGACCCTGCACGGCGCCAAGGGCCTGGAGTACGACGTGGTGTTCCTGGCCGGCTGCGAGCGCGGCCTGCTGCCGCTCCGGCTGCCCGGATCCGGCCCGCTGGCCGCGGACGAGGAGGCCGAGGAGCGGCGGCTGCTGTTCGTCGGGATGACCAGGGCCCGCGGCAGGCTGCTGCTCAGCTGCGCCGCCCGCCGGACCAGGCACGGCTCCGAGGAGCCCGCGGGCCGGTCGCCGTTCCTCGCCGCGGTCGATCCAGGCCTGCTCGGCCCCGCGTCGGCCCAGCGAGCCCGCCGGCCCGCCGACCGCCAGCTGCGCCTCCTGTGACCAGGGCTCACTCACCTGGTCGGCTGGGCAGCGCGCGCGAGAGCAGCGCCTGCCGCAGCGTGTCGCGGCGCTCGGTCAGGACCCGGGTCATGCCGGGGTCGGCCGGGTCGGCGGCAAGGAACTCGTCGAGCTGCGCGAGCAGGTCCGGCGAGGCCGCCGGGTAGGGAAACAGCAGGTCGCCGAGGAGCACCCGCAGGTGACCGCTGCGTGTCGGCCAGATCTCGCGCAGCGTGCCGAGGTAGCGCGCGGCGTACGGGGTGAGCAGGCCGGCCTGCTCGGGCAGGGCGAATCCGCGGGCGAGCATGGACAGGCCCTCGATGCCGAGACGACCGTCGATGAGCTGTTGCCAGGCCGCTTCCTTGTGTGCGGCGTCGGGGATCGCGGCCCGGCACGCCGCGGCGTAGCGCTGGCCCGCCGGCGTCGGATCCCCGGCCAGCTCGGCGTCGATGAGGGCATCGCCGGCTCGCCCGGCGGCGGCGAGGCGCTGCAGCAGCGGCCAGCGCAGCTCGGCGTCCACCGGCAGGCCGGGCACGGTCACGCCGCCGCTCAGCAGCGCGGCGGTCAGGTCGAGCTGGTCCGGCGATGTCGCCGTCCAGCCGAGCAGCTGCGCCCAGGCCAGCTGGAGATCGCCGCCAGGCTCGGCCGAACGCAGCAGCTGCCAGGCGACGTCGGCGAGCAGCCGCTTGCCTTCCGCCGCGGGTTCCGGTCCGGCCAGCTGCCTGATGATCTGCTCGGCCTGCGGGAGCAGGGCCTGGAGCACCGATACCGACGGTTCGTGCCGGATGCCGCCGGCCAGCGTGGCCACGAACCGGGGCATCGGAAGCTCGGCCTGCTTGACCATGTCGATGAGGGTGTTCCAGCAGACCGCGCGTGCCAGCGGGTCGGCGAGCCTGCCGATCGACTCGGTCACGGTCCGCAGCGACCGCGGGTCGAACCTGACCATCACGAACCCGGTATCGCCGTCGTTGGGCAGGACCAGGTCGGGCTGCGTGGTGCCGACCAGCTCGGGCACGTTCGTCCGCGGGCCCGCGACGTCGACTTCTATCCGGTGCATTCGCGCCAGCACGTCGCCGGAACGCTGGTAGAGGCCGACCGCCACCTGGTGCGGCCGCAGGACCTGGTGCGATGCGGGAGCATCCTGCACGACGGCGAACTCGGTGAAGGCGCCGCCGGCGTCGGTGCGGAACTCGCAGCGCAGCGTGTTGAATCCCGCCGTCCGCAGCCAGGCCTGCGACCAGTCGTCCAGGGACTTGCCCGAGCTGGCTGCCACGGCCGCGATGAGGTCGTTGCGGCTCGCGTTGGCAAAGGCGTGCCCGGCAAGGTAGGCACGGATGCCGGAGAAGAAGTTCTCCTCGCCGGCGAAGGCGGCCAGCTGCCTGAGCACGCTGGCGCCCTTGGCGTAGCTGATCCCGTCGAAGTTGGCGATCGCCTCGCTGAGCGTGGCCGTGTCGGCGGCGACCGGATGCGTGGACGGCAGCCGGTCCTGCGCGTAGCCCCATGCCTTGCGCCCGACGGAGAACGTCGACCAGGCATCGGGAAAACCGCCCACCCTGGCCGTCGCGAGGTGCCCGCAGAACTCGGCGAACGACTCGCTCAGCCACAGGTCGTCCCACCACTGCACGGTCACCAGGTCGCCGAACCACATGTGCGCCATCTCGTGCAGGATCGCCATCGTTCGGAATTCGTCCATCGCCGCGGTGACCCTGGACCGGAAAAGGAACTGGTCGGAGATCAGGACGCAGCCGACGTCCTCGCTCGCCCCGGCGCTGAAGGCGGGCACGAACACCTGGCCGTATTTGGCGTACGGGTAGCCGCCGAGCAATCCGGTATACAGGTCCAGGCCGCGCCCGGTCACCTCGAACAGGGCTTGGGCCTCGGCGTCGAGAAGGCCGGCCAGGTTGGCCTGGCAGGCGAGCTCGAGCGGGATCCGCCGGCCGCCCGGCGCGGCGTGAAACGAGGTGACCACGTGGTAGTCGCCTGCCACCACGGTCGTGGTGAAGGTCGGCAGCCGCGGCGTCGGGGTGAAGCGCCAGATCGCATTGCCCCCGGCGGCCTGCTCCGGCGCCGCCGCTGGCGGCTGGTTGGACAGCACGGTCCACTGCGCGGGCACCGTGACCTGGAAGGTGAACTCGGCCTTCAGGTCCGGCTGGTCGAAGCAGGCGTACGCGGTGCGGGCGTAGGCGGGCGCGAACTTCCCGTATATCCAGACTCCGCCGCTCGCGGCGTCGGCCGACCGGTGCATGCCGGTGCCCGAGTCGGTGTAGGCGCAGTCGGCCACCACGCGCAGTTCGTTGTGCACGGCCAGGTCGGGCAGGGCGATGCGGCCGTCGGCGTAGACGGCGGCCGGGTCCAGCGGCGCTCCGTTCAGCGTGATCTCGTGGACAGCGCTGGCGACCAGGTCGGCGTGGCTGGCCGCGCCGGGCTCGGCGGCATCGAACCTGATGACCGAGACCGAGCCGAAAGTCTCCGCACCGCGGGTCAGGTCCAGCGCGACGTGGTAGTCGCGGACCCGCAGCAGGCGGGCCCGCTGCGCCGTCTCCGCGCGGGTGATCTCGTCGGTTGGCATCGTCGGCTCCAGCTTCGTCTGCTCGGACTCACCGACGATACCGCCGACCTGGCCGGGCAGCCGCCGGCGGCCTACTTGGCCAGGCAGCCCCCGTCGGTGACCAGGGTCTGGCCGGTCATGTAGTCCGACGCGGCCGAGGCGAGGAACAGCGCCGGGCCCTTGATGTCGGCGGCCTCGGCGACGTGGCCCATCGGGATGAACGCCTCGACCCTGGCCAGCGTGTCCGGGTCGTCGAAGGCGCCGAGCCTGGTGCGGTAAAAGCCCGGGCACAGCGCGTTGACCTGGATGCCCCGCGTGGCGTACTGCAGCCCCAGCTCGCGGGTCAGGTTGACCACGGCGCCCTTCGCCGCGTTGTAGGCGGGCGCCGGAAACAGGCTGGACGAGCCCGCCAGGCCCCACATCGAGGCGATGTTGATGACCTTGCCCGATCGCCTCGGGACCATCACCTTGAGCGCCTCGCGCGCGCAGAAGAAGACGCCGTCCAGGTCGACGGAAAGCACCCGGCGCCAGTTCTCCGTCGGATACTCGTGCAGCAGGAACGGGGCCGGGTCGGCGATCCCGGCGTTGTTGAACAAGATGTCGAGGCGGCCGAACTCCTCGACGGTGCGGCGGACCATCGCCTCGACTTCGGCCTCCGCGGTGACGTCGCAGCGGAGCCCGAAACCGCGACGCCCCTGGCCGGCGACCGCCGCGGCGGTCTGTTTCGCCGATTCCTCGTCGACGTCCGCGCAGGCGACGTCGGCTCCCGCCGCTGCCGCCATCTCGCTGAACTGCCGCCCCAGGCCGCCGCCCGCGCCGGTGACGAGCGCGACCTTGCCTTCCAGGCTGAACAGCGCGGGCAGCTCCATCGAGCACCTCCGGCGAGGGATCTGGCTTCTCCTTTTCCTTAGGTACTCGCCCGCCGGGGGGAGGGAAAGAGCCAGATTGCGGCTTTGACGGCCGCCACAACCGTCGCTGCGATCCGCGCTGCGCTCACCACAAACGCGCCGGCCGCAGACGGCGCCCCCGGTGAGGCAGCCGCGGACGGCGCCCCCGGTGACGGCGGCCGGTGACGCCAGCGGTGCGGCGGTCAGCGGACCAGGGCCTGGTAGACCAGCTGGCGCAACTGCGTGCGGAGCGGGTGGGTGCCCACCGGGAACAGCTGGGTGAAGAACGAGGCGGTCAGGTCGGCCTCCTGGTCGATCCAGAACAGGGTGTTCGCGGCCCCGCCCCAGGCGAGCTCGCCGGCGGAGCGGACCACCTTGCCGGGCACGGGGTCAAGGACGACCGAGAAGCCGAAGCCGAAGCCGACGCCCTGGAACGGGCCCTCGCTGGGCAGCGGACGGCCGACGGCCGCCAGGTCAAGGCCGCCGGGAAGGTGGTTGCGGGCCATGTACCCGACGGTGCGCGGGCTCAGCAGCCGGACGCCATCGAGCTCGCCCGCCGGGCTGCCGGGCCCGTGCAGCAGCATCTGGGTGAAGCGGCCGTAGTCGGCCGCGGTGCCCACCAGGCCGCCGCCGCCGCTGATCAGGCCCGGCGGGGACAGCGCGGCCTTGCCGATGGCGTCGGCCCGCGTCGCCTTGCCGTAGGCGCCCGGCACGTACAGCGCGGCCAGCCGGGGCGCGGCCGACGCGCCGACCCAGAAGGCGGTCTGGGTCATGCCGAGCGGGCCGAACACCCGCGTCCCGAGAAACTGGTCAAGGCGCTGGCCGGAAACGACCTCGATGACCCGGCCGAGGACGTCGGTGGCGACCGAATAGTTCCACTCGGTGCCCGGCTGGAACAGCAGCGGCAACCCGGCCCAGACGTCGCAGGCCTGGGCCAGGTCGATCCCGGCCGGCCCGGACCACTCGAAGCCGGCCGACCGGTACAGGGCATCCACCGGATGGACCCGGTGGAAGCCGTAGCTGAGCCCGGCGGTGTGCGTGAGCAGGTGCCAGACCCGGATCGGCTCCGCCGCGGGGACCGTGACGGGGTCCAGGTCCGAACCGCCCGCGTACACCCGTACCTGGGCGAAGGCGGGGATGAACGCGCTGACCGGATCGGTGAGCGCCAGCTTGCCCTCCTCGTACAGCATCATCGCCGCGACCGAGGTGATCGGCTTGGTCATCGAGTAGATCCGCCACAGCGTGTCGTCGGTGACGGGCAGCCCGGCCTCCAGGTCACGCCACCCGTACCTGGCCACGTACACCGGGCGGCCGTGCCTGCTCACCGTGATCAGCCATCCGGGCAGCCGGCCGTCGTCCACGTAGCGGGCGAAGTGGGCGTCGATGCGCCGCAGCCGCCTCGGGTCCAGGCCCGCGTCCACGGCGTCCAGCTCGATCGCGACCTCGCCCACCGGTCCTCACCTGCCCTCTTCCCGATCCGCCTTTCTTGTGCATATTTTCTCGCCTGGTTTGTGTTGGAGCCGGGCGGGTTTGCTCCTCTTTCTGACGGATGGCCGCACCCGCCCCACTTCGCATCTACCCCCGCAGCCGGGACCGTCGCCCTGGCCGGCACCGCGCGGCGACGTGACCGCGTACGTACCCGGGTTCTAAGCCTCCGTCGATCCCCCGCTCAGCCCCGCGCCGCTGGTTGGCGCGGGGGCTGAGCTTGCAGGTGCCGCTGCAGGAATTGCGCCTGGTACCGGAGCAGGTGCCCGGCCGTCGCGGCGTCCGCATGGCCGAGGCCGGGCAGCAGCAGCACCTCGTGCGGCCGGCCGGCGGCCAGTAGCGCCCTGGACAGCAGCAGCGTGTGTGCCGGGAACACGTTGTCGTCCGCGAGACCGTGCATCAGCAGCAGCGGCCGGGTCAGGTTCGGCGCCTCTCGCAGCAGCGAGCACGCCTCGTACCTGTCGGGGAACTCGTCGGGATGTCCGAGGAAACGTTCCCGCCAGTGCGTGTTGTAGAGCCGCTGGTCGGTGGGGCCGGCGCCGGCCACCGCCGCGTGGAAGACCTCGGGCCGGCGCAGCACCGCAAGCGCCGCGAGCGAGCCGGCGAAGGACCAGCCGCGGATGCCGACCCGCCCGAGGTCCAGGCCCGGGTGCAGCCGCGCGGCCTGCGTCACCGCGACGACCTGGTCGTCGAGCACCGGCCCGTAGATGTCACCGTGGACCTCGCGCTCCCAGTCGGGTCCGCGTCCCGGCGTGCCGCTGCCGTCGGCCACCAGGACCGCGAAGCCGTGCTCGGCGAACCACTGCGAGACCAGGCCACGCCAGTCGAGTCCGGCGGTGACCCGCTGCAGGCTCGCTCCGCCGTACGGGTCGGCGAGCACGGGCAGCGGCTCGCCGGGCCGGTACCAGGAGGGAAGGTAGAGCGCGGCCCGCAGCCGGCGCGGCCCAAGCTCCATCCGGGTCACGTGCACGTCGAGAGCCGGCCGCTGCACCAGCGAGGCGACCAGAACGGCCGGTTTGCCTCGCCTGTGCGCGGCGATCCGCCCGCCCGGCCCGCCGGAGTCCCTGATGACGTGGACCAGGGTCCCGGCGCGGCGGACGCCGGTGTGCACGCCCGGCTCCTCGGTCAGCCGCCGGGCGCCGTCCGCGGGCCGGTAGGTCCACAGCTGGATCTCGGTCGGCTCCTGCGAGGCGGTGAACAGCACCTCGTCGCCGTCTATGCCGAGCACGCCACGCAGTTGCAGGCCGGGTGGCGTGACCGCGGCTCCGTCCATGGTCAGCCGCCGGGTGCCGCGCACGTCGGCATGCCAGACGACGGCGCCGGAGCCGGTCCTCGCCGGCAGGCCGGGGACGAGCTGGACCCAGCGCTCGTCGCGCTGCCCGGCCAGCACGGTGGTCCGGCCGCCGGCCGGGTCGATGCCGAGGAACCGGACGGTGCGCTGGTCCCGGGACTGCACGACGGCGTAGGGGCCGTGGTCGTCCCAGCCCGCGCCCGGCACGTATTCGAACGCGTCCCGATCCCAGCGCACCGGGGTCCGCGCGCCGTCCAGCCCGGCCAGCCACAGCGTGACGTCGGCGTTGGCCGTCCCGGCCGCCGGGTAGCGCACGGCGCGCGGCGGCCGGCCGGGATCGGCCGGGTCGGCAATGTGCCAGAGCCGGACAGCAGCCGGATCCACCCGCGCGACCAGCAGCCTGTCGCCATCGGGCGACCACCAGAAGCCGCGCGTGCCGTGCAGCGACACCATCCCCGCCTGCTCGGCGATGCCGAACGCGACGCCGGTTCCGTCAGCTTCCGCGATCGCGCGGTCACCGGTCCCGTCCGCCTCGATCACCCGCAGCGCGCCGGCGCTCGCGTACGCGATCCGCCGCCCGGTCGGGTCCGGACGCGGATCGGCCACGGGGCTCGCGGCCGGCAGGCGGCGCGCCCGCCCGCTCGCCGCGTCGACCGTCCACAGCGCCCCGCCCAGCGCGAAGGCCGCCAGCCGTGCGGCCGCGTCGGTAGCGTACCCCCCGATCCCATCGCCTGCCGCCGTTCGGGTCCCGGTCTCGTTCCGGCCAGGCCGGCCCGCGACGCCGACGGTGCTGGCAGGCACCCGAGCGGGATCGCCGGGGTCGGCGAGCAGGTCTGCCGGGTCGGCGAGCAGCCGCTCCATGCCGGAGTCGAGGTCGACCGCCCACAGGCACGCCACCGGGTCGTCGCCCGCCCGGCTGCGCAGGAACAGCACCCACGCTCCATCCTCCGCAACCGTGAACTGCCCGGGCTCGCCAAGGCTAAAGCGCCTGGTGCGAACAAGCTGTTCAAGAAATGAAATCGATGTCACATCTGATATTGTGTCAGATTTCCAACCTTTAATGGATACGTTTTCGATAAAGATGCGGTGCTAGCGCGGTCGCTGAGCGCGGAGCTTCTTCATGCCCGGCCACGTGACACGGTCGCGTCGGGGGCGGCTAGAGGCCCATCTCTCCTAGCTCCCTGTGCAGGTCGGCTCGCGGGTTGGCGGATGTCAGGTCTACCGCGGTGCCGGGCTGGCGCGGGGAGCCGGAGGAGTTGGCGGGCGGTGGCGACGTGCGGTCGGCGCGGCGGGCGCGGCGCTTGGTGCGGAATATCCAGCCAGAGGCTAGCCCGCCGATCAGGCCGCCCAGGTGATCGATCCAGCTCACGCCGGGGGTACCCGGTATCGCCACGGTCAGGATGTAGGCGTAGGACAGGGCCATGACCACCGCCGCGAGGGCGTCGATGAGGTTCCTGTCGATGAGGCCGCGGGCCAGGACGTAGCCGAAGTAACCGAAGATCAGCCCGCTGGCTCCAACCGTCAGCTGGTTGTTGCCCTGGAACAGCCAGGCAGCCAGGCCGCTGGTGATCGCGACTAGGAGCGTCACGCCGAGGAACTTGGTCACGCCACGGTAGGCGGCGAGCAGGCCGAAGACGAACAGCGGCCCGGAGTTTCCCTCGATGTGATCCCAGGAGAAGTGCAGGAACGGCGCGATGAAGATGTCACCCAGGTGTCCCAGGTTGCGCGGCAGGATGCCGAAGCTGGCGTCCAGATGATAGTGGTCGGCCCAGTTCGCGACCTGGAGCAGCCAGATCAGCCCGATGAACCCGACCATGAGGAAGAACGCCTTCCTGGCCTCGTCCACGTCGATCTCGGCGGCCCGGTGCGCCGGGGCGCTGGAGCCGGGTTGACTAGCCATACCTCACATTGTCGCTCAGTGCCGCCACGGTAGGTCCGTTTCTGCTTCGGGTTTCCTGCGGGCGGGCAGGCTCAGCTCTCCAGCTGGGCATCCAGGGTGATGTCCACGCCGGTGAGCGCCTTGCTGACCGGGCAGCCCGCCTTGGCGTCGGCGGCGGCCCGGGCGAACTGGTCCGCGTCCAGGCCCTCGACCTCGCCGCGCACGGTGAGCTTGATGCCGGTCAGCCGGAAGCCGCCCGCCGGGTCGGGTCCCAGCGAGACGTCGGCCTGGACGTCGAGCGCCTGCGGCGTGCCGCCGGCCTCGGCGATCAGATGCGACAGCTGCATCGCGTAGCAGGCGGAGTGGGCGGCCGCGATGAGCTCCTCGGGGCTGGTGACTCCGCCGGCTTCCTCGGCGGCCCGCCTGGGGAAGGACATCTCGAAGGTGCCGAGCTTGGAACTGGTCAGCTCGACCCGGCCCACGCCCTGCTCCAGGGTCCCGGTCCAGTCGGTACGTGCGGTTCTGGTCGGCATGGGACCTCCAGTGAATTGATCGGGATCGAACACCGCTGCCCACCCTAGTACTCCCGGCGAGACGGCGGGCGGGGCGGGCGGTCAGGCGGTGACGACCTGGAAGGTGGCCAGGGTCGGGTCGGCCGCGTAGGCGATCCGGCCGCCGTCGGCGGCCACCTCGTGCAGCGCGGCGAGCGCCTCGGCGGTGATCAGCTCGCCGGGGGCAAGCACCGGGATTCCCGGCGGGTAGGGAGCGACCAGCTCCGCGCTGACCCGGCCGATTGCGGCCCGGGCGGTGACGGTTTCGTTCGCGGCGAAGAACGCCTCCCGCGGGCTCAGCACCGTCTGCGGCCGTACCGTCCACGCGGCCGTGGCCGCTGGCCGCCGCGGCGCGCCGCGGCGCCGCTCGACCGAGGCGATCAGCTCCTTGGTGAACGCGGCGAGCCGCGCCTCGTCGTCGGCGATCGTAACGATCGGGATCAGCGTGTCCCTGTCACCCATCTCCACCGGCATGCCGGCGTCGATCAGGTCGGCCTCCACCAGGCCGCCGTGCGCCCCCGTGCCAGCCAGCAGCACCACTAGCTTGGCCGGGTCCACGCCCGGTCCCTCCAGCACGTCAAGGCCGGGCACCTGGCGCAGCCGCGCGCGGGTCGCGGCCAGGCCGCGGAGCAGCCGGTCGCAGAGCCGGTTCCCGTCCCTGGCCAGCAGCGCCCGCGCGGCGTCGATGCTGGCCACGATCGACCCCGCCGGGCTGGTGGTGTGGGTGGCGTCGAACGCCCGCTCCAGCCGGGCCGGGTCGAGCCGCTCGGTCCTGGCGAGTACCAGCGCGCCCTGGGTATAGGCGGGCAGCGTCTTGTGCGCGCTTGTCACCATGGCGTCGGCCCCGGCGGCGAGCGCATGCCGCGGCAGATCCGGGTGGAAGCCGAGGTAGGCGGCCCAGGCCGCGTCGACGATCAGCGGCACGCCCGCCTCGTGCGCGGCCCGGGCGTGGCCCGCCAGGTCGCCGGTGGTGCCGACGTAGGACGGGTCGCCGAGGATCACGCCGCAGGCGCCGGGATGCGCGGCGAGCGCCTCGCGGACGGTGTCGACCGCGACGGCTGCGGGCAGGCCGGATTCCTGGTCGATCTCCGGCCGTACCCATACCGGCCGCAGGCCCGCAAGCACCAGGCCGAGCAGCAGCGACCTGTGCAGCGTCCTGGTTATGATCACCTCCTGGCCCGGCTGCCCGATCGCCAGGCAGAACGCCTGGTTGCCGTGGGTCGAGCCGGCCACGGAGAAACGGCACCAGTCGGCGCCCCACAGCGCCGCCGCGCGGGCCTCGGCATCGGCCCGGAGCACGTCGGCGTGCTTGATGGAGTCGACCCCGCCGTACAGCGGCGCGTCGTCCCTGACCACGGCGCCGACGAGGTCCTGGCGCTGCTTGTGGCCCGGCGTGGACATCGGCGTCAGCTGCCCGGCCGCGGCCCGCCCGGTCCAGTCGAGCCAGCCGGCCAGCAGCGGGGCATCGGCGGCCAGGCCGAGCGGGTCACGCGGGTCACGCGGGTGCTCAGCCGGAGACAGCGGACGCCTGCCCTTGCACCGATGCTCCCGCGGGTTCGCCGGGGATCTTGTACAGCGCCTCCCACGGCGACCCTGACGGGTCGCTGGTCGCGGTCTGCGGTGAGACGCCCTGGTTGTCCCACTTGGCCTCGTACGGCAGGCCGGCGAATAGCACCTTGTCGCCGTCGGAGTAATGAGAGGTGATCGACCAGGCCGGGTAGGTACCGACGGGCGGCTTGGGGATGACCGGCGCGTGGTCGCCTGGCAGCACCGGGCCGAGCAGCTCCCACGGCGTCTGCCAGGAGTCCTGCACCTGCGCCTGCGGGTCGTCCCCGCTGTTGAACCACTTCGCCTGGTAGATCTCGCCGTCCTCGGTCACCCGGTACCCGAGCGGGTAATCGGCCACGGCGGACCACTGCGGGTACGGCGCGTCGGCGGGGTTGGTATTGGCCACCGCGGGCTGGACATCCCCGGCCGAGGCGGTGACCGCCGTCACCCCCTGCAGCTGCCCGAAGATCTGGGAGAACTGCAGCGCGGACTGGGCGGTGCCGCTGCAGGTATTCGACAGCAGGCCGGTCTCCGGGAAGGACGAGCCGCACTGGCTGTCCCTGTTCAGCGACCACATCGAGATCCGGCCGAGATGAGTCGCGCCGGCGAACCGGACCAGGCCCTGGGCGTCGGGCACGGTGAAGTTCTCGCCGGAGATGTTGTTCTGCCCGATCATCACGGTGGCGCCCATCCGCTGCCAGATCTGCTGCGAGCGCAGGTGGATCCCGTACCGGGGGTACAGGCTGGCCAGCTGCGCGTGGGTGGCGTCCAGCGCGTCCTGCACCGAGGACAGCATGCTGCTCCCGGCGGCCGGGGGCTGGGCGAAGTCCATGGTCATCACGTTAATCCCGGTGATCGAGACATGATCGCGCAGCATCGAGGAGATCACCGATAGCGCGTCGTCCTGCAGCCCGTCCGGCTCGACGGGCAGGGTGAGCCAGACGGCCAGCTGCCGGTGGGCGGCGGTGGCGGCCTGCTCCAGGGCGGCCACGGCGGCCGCCCTGCGCTGCCCGGCGGCGAGGTTGTCCAGCGGCGCGCCCTCGATGTCCAGGTCGATGGCGGTGAGGTTGTACGCGCTGATCACCGACTGGTAGGCCTGGGTGAGGCCGGCCACGCTGGTGCAGGCGACGTCCAGGCTGGTGTTGGCCTGCCCGCCGAAGGACACGATCGGCTGGGCGCCGTCCTGCCGGACCTGGGCGATCCGGGAGCCGAGCGCGAGCGAGGCGTTGGCCTGCGCCAGCGTGTAGGCCGCGCCCCAGCTAGGGGTGCAGGAGGACGCGGAGGACGCGACCACGAAGCCGAGGATGCTCTGCCGTGCGGTGTCGGCCGAGGTGCTCTGGAACTGGTAGGTCGGGGTCAGGGTGACATCCACGTACGGCGCGAACCAGGTCTGGTGGATCACCACCGCGCCGGCCAGCCGCGTCTTGACGCCGACCAGCCCGCCGTACCCGGCGCCGGCCAGCACCACCAGGGCGACAAGCACCCGGAGCAGCGACAGCCTGCGCCGCGGCTCTTCCTGTGGCGTCCAGGCCGGCTGAGGCGCCGACGGCGGCGCGGCCATCCGGTACGCCGGGCCCGCCGGGCCCGCGGGCGCGCCGCCACCCGACGCCACGCGGACCATCGGGGTCATCGGGCCCCCCGGACCCATGGGGGCGGCCGGCCTGGTCTGCGGGGATCGCAGCGGCTCGATATAGCCCACTTCGAGGACTGTCCGCCAGTCGGCGGGTGGCGGGGCCTGCTGGCCGCGGGTCTTGCGGGGGATGCGGCGGCGCTTGCGGGGGGATTTGAACAGCAGGGAGGTGGCGTGGATGGCGGTGTCGACGACGG
This sequence comes from Streptosporangiaceae bacterium, assembly GCA_030040475.1. Next base: position 2,059 of record JASHTQ010000683.1, on the reverse strand, counting down.
AGTTGCGCAGCCCGATGAACGCAGTGACCGCGTAGCACGCCAGCACCACGTTCAGCGCCGCGTACGCCATGTTCTCCACCCGGTGGTCCCGCCAGGCGAACCAGAAGGTAACACCGGCGAGGGCGATGAGCAGGTAGGGGGCGAGGACGAAGAAGGGGGGGACGATGGTGCGGTTGCGGACTTTGGGGGTGCGGGCGAACGGGGCCTTGGACGCGGTGATGCCCTGCACGACCGAGGACAGGGTGCCGGCCAGGTTGACCGGGAGCAGGACCAGGTTGAACCCGTAGATCCGCAGCACGTCGAGCCGCTTGTACCCGCAGTACCGCAGGTCCGAGGCCATCGCGGCGAAGTAGGGCAGGGCGGCCAGGCCGAGCAGGGGGCTGATCAGGGTGGCGTTGAACGGGAACGCGAGCAGGACCAGGAGGCTGGCCGAGGACCAGCAGATCGAGGCCATGTAGTTGCACCGCAGGAACAGCTCGGCGAACCGGGTCCGCTTCCCGGCGGCCTTGCGGGCCCGGGACTGGCGGTGCAGCTTGGGCAGGATCAGCAGGCCGCCGTTGGCCCACCGGCGCCGCTGGATGGCCAGCGACCCGAAGTCCGGCGGCGTCGCGGAGTACGACATCCGCTCCGGGCAGTTGTACAGCCGCCAGCCGCGGACCCCCATGTCGATCGTGGACTCGGTGTCCTCGATCACCGTCCGGTCCCTGATGTAGGCCCGGATCTCCCAGTCCCCCAGGTAGGAGGTCTCGGCGATGTCGTCCAGCGCCTTCTTGCGGATCACCGCGTTCGCGCCGACCCAGAACGTCGCGTCGTAGTAGGTCAGCCCCTGGTGCACGATGTGCTGCAGGTCCGTCGTCGCGCCCGCGATCCGCTCCAGCCGCGTCCCGGCCCCCGGGAACGCCGAGTAGGGCGTCTGCGCGATCGCCATGTCCCGGTACTCCGACTGCTCCAGCAGGTGCACCAGCCGCAGGCAGTACTCCGGCAGCAGCACCGAGTCCGCGTCCAGCGTGACCACGTAATCCGGGTCCGGGACATCCACCCCCCCGCCGGGCCGGGTGCGGGCCAGCGCCAGCCCGGCCGGCGTCGGCACCTCCCGGTACGACCCGCCCATCAGCCCGATGTAGGAGTTCAGGTTCATCGCCTTGTTCGGCTCGTGCGACAGCGACACGTACCTCTTCCGCTCGAAGCTGGTCACCTCGGCGCCGAACGTCCACGCCAGCCGCCGGTACAGCCGCCGGAACATCTGCTCCTCCAGCACCACCCCCTCGCCGGCCGACGCCAGCACCGCGGCCATGACCGACCGCAGCGACCCGGCCAGCCGCAGCACCACCTCCCCGGCGAAGAACACGCCGGCATGGTCGGCGGCCTCCTGCCCGCCGGCCAGCCGCTCCAGCCACCCCGCCGCCTCCTCGTAATACGACGCCAGCGCGATCATCGACCCCAGCCCCGGCGGCTCCCCCCGCCGGCACCCCGCCTCGAAGGCGTCCAGCGCCCCGGCGAACCGCCGCGCCGGGCCGGCCAGCAGCCGCCCGACCTGGCCCGGCAGCGCCCGCGCGGACTCCAGCAGGTCCCGCGCCCGGGCCGTCCCGGGAGTACACGGGTCATCGATCAGCAGCACGACCCGCTTGCCGGGGTATTCCTGCAGCGCGGCCGACAGCAGCGTGCTGCGGATGACCCGCTCGTCCTCGCAGTAGGACGGGATGATCACGGTCAGCGCCGGGGTGGTGGCGTCGTAGAACTGGTCCAGGACCGCCCGGCTGGCCCGGTGATGCGTCCGGGTCCGGTAGAAGAACCCCAGCCGGCTCAGCAGGTACGCCAGCGCCGACACCGTCAGCAGCGTCACGATCACCAGGTACAGCACCGACTCGGCCCGGCCGGTCGCCGTCTCATACCCCGGATGAAAGAAATCGGCGAAGAACCACCAGACCAGGTACGCCAGCCAGGCCGACACGGTCACGATGATCGCCAGCCGCGCCATCGCCACCCGCAAGTCACTGACCGGCGCCGGCACCACCGGCAGCGCCTCAGCCCGCCGGTCGCCACCCCACTGCCGGCGCCG
>JASHTQ010000682.1 GCA_030040475.1 Streptosporangiaceae bacterium | reverse complement strand
GCGAACATAGGGCGACGCCGGGTGGCTACGGGGGCAAACCACCCGGCGTCGCGATCATCGGCGTTCCGACGGGGGCCCGGAACGCCGGCAATGGTGCTCCGACGGGGGACCAGAGCACCGCTATGAATGCTACACGCAAACACCCCCCTGTGTGTCAAGACCCAATTACAACCAGATCTCGGGACGGCGCTGAGCTGCCCAATCATCTTCTGGATCAGTTATCGTCCGAACCCGATCCACGCGACGACGCGGGGCCACCGTTAGCATCCGGCCCACCGGGGCGTTCGCGCGTGGTCGGCAGGTTCGGGCGGTACTCCATGAACCCGCGGGTGTTGTTCGGCTCACGTCCGCCGTTGGCGAACACCACTGCGAAATACGGAATGACGATGGCGCCCACCGCCGGGATCGCGGTCAGCCAGCCGAGGTGATTGATGAACATAATCACCGCGATGACGAAGCAGACCGCGCGGATCCCCATCATCAGCAGGTACCTGCGCTGCCGGAACGCGATATCGTCGGATCGCGACCGCTGCGCCTGCGTCACCAGGTGCACGGACTGCCCGCGGTTCGCATGACCCATCCTCACGATCCCACGGTATGCCCAGCAGAACCCGCTGGCGACACCGCCCGCGCAATCAGCTTGCCTGGCTCACCGAGGACATGTTGAAGCCCTCCACCCGCACCGGCGGCATCGCCGCCCGGTTGAAGTAGTCGCCCCACTCGCGCGGCAGCGTCGGCACGGTCGCGCCGACCTCGAGCATCCGCCCGAGCATGCCGACCGGCGACTCGTTGAACCTGAAGTTGTTCACCGCCCCGACCACCTCGCCTCCCTCCACCAGGTAGACCCCGTCCCTGGTGAGCCCGGTCAGCAGCAGGGTCTGCGGGTCGACCTCGCGGATGTACCACAGCGAGGTCAGCAGCAGCCCGCGGCCCGTCGACGCGATCATCTCGGGAAGCGACGGCGCGGCGGCGGCGGAGGTGGCGAAGATCAGGTTGCCGATCGCGGGCGTGACCGGCAGCCCGGCCAGCGCGGCCGAGTGCCGGGACGACACCAGCGCCGCCAGCGAGCCGTCCTGGATCCAGGCGGTCGGGTGCAGCGCGATCCCGTTGTCGAACACCGAGGAGTCCGCGCCCGACGCGTGCGCGATGACGAACGGCGCGCTGCCGAGCCCGGCCGCGAGCGGGTCGCTGGACAGCGTGACGGGCAGCTCGCAGAGCCGCTCGCCGACCCGGGTGCCGCCGCCGGCCTTGCTGAACACCGTCCGCCCCTCGGCCGCGTCCCGCGCGCCCGCCGACCAGTACAGGTAGATGAGCAGGTCGGACACGGCGGTGGGCGGCAGCAGGGTCTCGTACCTGCCCGGCGGCAGCTCCAGGCTGCGGCTGGCCCAGCCGAGCCGCTGGCGCAGCCCGCCCGCAAGGCCGGCGATGTCCACGTCGGTGAAGTCGCGGGTCGCGACGGCCGTCCAGGCCGACCGCGCCAGGTCGGCGGACTTGGCGTTCAGCTCGACCCGCCCGGTCGGCTGGTCGTGCCGCAGCCGCAGCCCTGCGGAGCTGCCGAGGAACGTGCTCGTCATGTCGTGCTCGGCGAACCCGTAAAGCCGCCGTCCGGCGCCCCGCTCCGCCCGCAGCGTCTGGCCGAGCGCGGCGGCGAAGTCGCGCAGCACGCCGATGCCGGTCAGGCCGGCGTCGTCGTCCCAGCTGGGGCCGGCCGTCGCTGGCCGTCCGCCGCGCTGCCCGCCGTTATCTTGATTTGTACCGAACGAACCGTGGTTCCCGGCCCCGGTAAGCTCCGCGGCATCCTCGGCGGGAGTGCCCTGGCGTGCCTCGTGCTCGGCCTCGCGCACCAGTTCCTCGACCTGGTCGGGCCGAACGCCGGCCCGCGACACCACCCCGATCGCCGCGCCGTCGGCCCGCCGGTCGATGGCGATGACGGTGAGCTGGCGGGAGCGGGAGACGCCGTTGGTGGTGAGGGTGTTGTCCGCCCAGCGCAGGTTGGCGCCCGATGTCTCGTCCGCGATCACCACGCAGCCGTCGCCGCGGGCCGCGGCCAGGGCGCGCTCGACGGTCTGCTGCGGTGAAACGCGATCGGCCGTCGTCATCAGGATCCCTCCTCCGCCGTGTTGAGTATCCGCACGCCGCGCATCAGCACGGCCGGGCAGCCGTGGCTGACCGGGGCGACCTGCCCGGGCTGGCCCTTGCCGCAGTTGAACGCGCCGCCGAGCAGGTAGGTCTGCGGCCCGCCGACCGCCTCCATCGAACCCCAGAAGTCGGTCGTGGTCGCCTGGTAGGCGACGTCGCGCAGCTGCCCGGCGAGCCTGCCGTTCTTGATGGCGAAGAACCGCTGGCCGGTGAACTGGAAGTTGTACCGCTGCATGTCGATGGACCAGCTCTTGTCGCCGACGACGTAGATCCCGTCGTCAACCCCGGCGATCAGGTCGTCAAGCGAGGGGCCGCCGGCCGGGGCCGGCCGCAGCGACACGTTCGCCATCCGCTGCAGCGGAATGTGGTCGGGGCCGTCGGAGAACGCGCACCCGTTCGACCGGCCGAAGCCGCTGCGCTGCGCCATCCGCCGGTCGAGCTGGTACCCGACGAGGGTGCCGCCGCTGATCAGGTCCCAGGCCTGGGCGGCCACTCCCTCGTCGTCGTAGCCGATGGTGGCCAGGCCGTGCTCGGCGGTGCGGTCCCCGGTCACGTGCATGACCTCGGAGCCGTACCGCAGCGTGCCGAGCTTGTCCGGGGTGGCGAAGGACGTGCCCGCGTACGCGGCCTCGTAGCCGAGCGCCCGGTCCAGCTCGGTGGCGTGGCCGACCGACTCGTGGATCACGAGCCACAGGTTGGACGGGTCGATGACCAGGTCGTAGCGCCCCGGCACGACGGTCGGAGCGGCGAGCTTGGCGGCGAGCAGCTCGGGCAGCTCGGCAAGCTCGGCGGCGAAGTCCCAGCCCGTCCCCGTCAGGTATTCATAGCCCCGCCCGGCGGGCGGGGCCAGCGTCTGCATGTCGTCGAACCTGCCGTCTTCCGTCACCGCGACGGCGGTGACCGAAGGGTTCATGCGCACCCGCTGCTGGGTCGCGGTGGTGGCGCCGTCGGAGTAGAACTTGCACTCCTTCACCTGGTTGAGCGAGGCGTCGACGTGGCTGACGGCCGGGTGCGCGAGCAAGGCGGCGCTCCAGCCGGCCAGCAGCGCGACCTTGTCCGCGACCGTGACCGTGAACGGGTCGACCTCGTAGTCCGACACCCAGGTCACCTCGCCGTAGCCGGGCTCGGGGGCCAGCTCGATGGGCTCGGTGTTCATCGCGGCCGCCACCTTGGCGACCTCGACGGCCTGCCGCGCCGCCTGCGCCGCGGCGCCGGTGTTCAGGTCAACGGTCGAGGCGAAGCCCCAGGTGCCGTCGACGATCACCCGGACGGCGAGGCCGGTGTCGTCCGCGTCGAACAGCGTCTGCGGGTTCGCGTCGGACAGGCCGACGTACTGGCTCCTGATCCGCTCGGCCCGGAAGTCGGCGTGCTGCGCGCCGAGCTCCCTCGCCTGGGTCAGCGCCGCGTCCGCCAGTTCCCGCAGCGGGAGGGCGGTGAACTCGGGATCGATACTTGCCTGAACGTCAGTCACGAGATCACAACCTACTATCTGCTGCGGTACCCTCGGGGCGCGAGAGGGAGGGTCTACGTGCCGCGTTCTGTGCTTGTCACCGGGGGGAACCGGGGGATCGGGCTGGCGATCGCCCGGCGGCTCGCGGCGGACGGGGACGGCGTCACGGTGACCTCGCGCTCCGGCGATCCGGTCGAGGGGCTGGCCGTGGTCCGCTGCGACGTCCGCGAGCCCGCCTCCGTCGACGAGGCGTTCACCGCGGTCGAGGCCGCGCAGGGACCTGTTGAGGTGCTTGTCGCCAACGCGGGGGTGACCCGCGACCAGCTGCTCGTGCTGATGAGCGAGGACGACTTCGGCACCGTGCTCGACACGAACCTGGCGGGGGCATACCGGGTGGCGAAGCGGGCGGTTCGCGGCATGATGCGGATGCGCCGCGGGCGGCTCATCTTCATCTCCTCCGTCGTGGGCCTGTACGGCTCCGGCGGCCAGGCCAACTACGCCGCCTCGAAGGCCGGGCTCGTCGGCCTGGCCAGGTCGCTGGCCCGCGAACTCGGCTCCCGCGCCATCACCGCCAACGTGGTCGCGCCCGGCTTCGTGGACAGCGACATGACGGCCGGCCTGCCCGAGGCCAGGAAGGCCGAGATCCTCAAGGCGGTGCCGCTCGGCAGGTACGCCTCTGCCGGCGAGGTCGCGGCCGCGGTCGCCTTCCTGGCCGGGGCGGACGCGGCCTACATCACCGGCGCGGTCATCCCGGTCGACGGCGGCCTGGGCATGGGGCACTGAGGTTGTTCGGCGGAGAATGAGGACATGACAGTGGGAATTCTGGCGGGCAAGCGGATCCTGATCACCGGGGT
>JASHTQ010000681.1 GCA_030040475.1 Streptosporangiaceae bacterium | reverse complement strand
CCATCAGCGTCATCCGCGCCAGCCCCAGCTCATCAGCCACGGCGCACAGCGTCGCCTCCTCAAACGCCGGCGTCAACGTGCCGGGCGGCCGCTCCCGATCCGACAGGCCGGTCCCGAGCCGGTCATACCGCACCACCATCCGCCCGGCGGCCAGGCCCTCGACAAACCGGCGCAGCGGACCAGACTGCCAGTCCTCGACCAGATGGGAGACCCACCAGGCCGGCAGCACCACCGCAGGGCCACTGCCCACCACGGCAAAAGCAACACGGCGCCCGTCCGGCAGCCGCGCAAACCCCGTGGCCTGTCTCACCGGCCCACAGTAACCGCACGCCGACGCCGATGCCGCGGCGAGCAAACTCACCGCCAGCCGGCCGGCAAGCCCCACCGCCCCGGCGCATCCACCACCCAGACCACCCGGCCATGCCCGCCCAGGACCACCACGAGCCCGCTCCCAGTTGCGCGGCCGGGTAGCACGGAACCGCAGGTTGGCCCCGCTGCCTGGTCTCGGCTGCGGAGGCACGGTGGCATCGTGCCGCCGACGCGACGATCGCAGGGCGCGACGGCTGGGTACCTGGCAGCTGTCCTCGCGGGGGGCTACACTTGTGGTGGCAGCTAACACACCTGCCTGTCTCCGAGTTACCCTGGCCCGGCGCTAGCGGTAGCGGTAGCGGACAAGAGCGGCGCAGCCCTCGTGTGGGTTCTTTCCTTCCCATCGTGATCACTCTGCGGTGGCTGGACGCCGGGACGAAGCCACCGGATCGAGGAAACGATGGCGCACGACAAGATCAAGGCGGCTGCCCGCAGGCGGATGGCGGAGACCGGTGAGTCCTACGCTGCCGCCCGGCGCGAGATCATCAGGGAGTTCCGGGCGGCCAGCAGCAGCGATCAGGCCGGGGAACCGGAGTGGTTCGCGATCAGCTATAAGGACATGGGCCCGGTCTCCACCTGGGCCGACACCCTGCTCGGCGGGGGCCCGGCCGGAGGGCGGATCGAGGTCGACGCCGACTGGCTCCGGCTCCGGATGGCCGACTTCAAGGTCGACGTGCCGCGCGCCTCCGTCCGCCGGGCCGCCCGATCCTCACATCAGACGAGGGGAACGATCGGCGTGCATGCCAAGGGCGGCAGCTGGCTGGCGAACGGCTCGGCTGACGGCCTGGTAGAGATCGAGATCGACCCGCCCTGCCACACCGGGCGCAGCCCCAGCACCTTGTTCCGCCGGATGAAGGTCACCGAACTGATCGTGAGCCTTGTCGATCCGGACGGCTTCATCGCCGCAGTCCAGCGTGACGGCGTTCATCCGCGCACTGGCTCACGAAAGGAATGATCAGCCATGGAACGCAAGTCCAGCAGGGTCGTGGTGCTGGTCCTGACCGGACACGCCCTCGCCGCGGCCTGGACATGGCGGGACATCCGGCAGCAGCCGGCACAGCAGGTCCGGGGAAGTAAAGCCTTCTGGCGGATCTCCAGCGCGGTCAACACTCTCGGCTCGGCCGACTACTGGCTGATCGGCCGCCGCTACCGGAGGTCTCAGCCGCGGTAGGCGCAGACAGCCAGAGCAGGGGCTGTCATGTCGCCGGCCTATTGCCGCCGCGCCGAACATCCAGTTCGGCACAGTGATCAACCGTGGAGTGCATACCGCCACAAGCAGGCATAACGGCGGCTCCGGGCGCGTGCAAGGGTGCGTTCTGGCTATTACGAAGTGTGACGGCGTTCAGCCCTACGACTGCGTCGCTTGCTCCGGCAGGTACCTCGCGGTGGCGAAGGTGCCCCGGACCTGGGTCCCGTCAGCAAGCCGCCAGGTGGCGGACAGGCACGGCCGTCCGGTTTCGCCGGCCCCGTCGCCAGGGCGGAGGATCCTGTTGACCCGCATGAGGAGCAGCCGGTTCCGGATGTCGTCCGCTGCCGTGGCCTGGATGCGAAGATCGGTGCCGGAGGGCCCGTCCGCTACGACCGCCGAGGCGGCCACTGCCACCGGGCCGTCGGCTACCGGCCAGGCGATCACGGTGGGATCCGACGTGTCGCTGACACTTGGGGCCTGCAGCTCGGCCGTACCGTGGACCAGCGCGGCCAGCTGAGCCACCAGGACCGGATCGCGGGTTCCGTCGTAGATCCACCGGCGCCCGAGCACCCGTGCTCGGCTTTCCCGATCAGCCCGTCCTCCGCGCCGGGCAGCGTGCCCGCGCGGTAGGTCAGCGACACCTGGTAGGTGACGGCCTGCGGCCCGGACCCATCGGTCACCACCATGAACTCAATGCCGACTTCCCCGGCCGGGTCATCAAGCCGAAACCCGCCCGCCCTGGCCAGCTCGGCCCGCGGCCGCCAGGCAGGTACCGGGGCTGACCGGGCAGCCAGTCCCGCAGCAGGTCCAGCTTGCCCGGGCTCATCGTGGTGTTGTAGATGATGGCCATGCCGCGCCCGCCTCCCCTGACCACACGCTGATGCAGGGCTACCCAGCCACACAGATCGCCCCGACCTGCAGGTCAGGGACGGCCCGCCAGGAAACGCCAACCGGCGCGTCTCAATCAGGCGGATATTTTTGCCTGTCGCAGGCAGCCTCACATGAGGCATGCTTCAGGATGGTGCATATGACAGCACCTTCGCCATCGGCGTTCGATCCCCGGGCGTTTGAGGGGACGGCCGAGTACTACGCGGTCGGGCGTCCTCCGTATTCCGCGCAGCTAGCGGACATAATGGCCGGGGAGCTGTCGCTTGACGGTACCGGCCAGCTGCTCGATGTGGGGTGCGGGCCTGGCGTGCTGGAGCTGCCCCTGGCACAGTTGTTCGGCCAGGTGACAGCGCTTGACCCCGAACCGGGCATGTTGCAGGCAGGCCAGCGGCGTTGCCGGCAGGCGGGAGTAGCCAACGTGCGCTGGGTGCAGGGAGTCGCAGACGACATCGCGGCGCTGAACCTCGGCTGGTGGCGAGCGGTCATCTTCGGGCAGTCGTTTCACCGGGTCCGGCAGCTGGAGGTCGCCGAGACCGTGTACGAGCTGCTCGTGCCGGGCGGCTCGCTAGTCCTGATCTCACACCACGCCGACGACGGCCGCCCACGGCCTGCCGATCCTGGGTACCCTGAGGTTCCCCACGCCGCGGTGCGCGAGCTCATCCTCGACTATCTCGGTGACGGCACACGCCATTACCTCGCAACCTGGGACGAAGGCCAGCCAGCGCGCTTTGAGGACACCCTGTCGCAGACCCGGTTCGGCGGCTCGCGCACCATCTACGCGCCTGGGCGCCCCGACCTGATCAGAGACATCGACACCGTGGTGGCCAGCTACTTCTCGCTGTCGTACGCCGCCCCCCGATGGTTCGGGAACTGCCGAGCCGACTTCGAATCCGACCTGCGTCACCTGCTGCACGAGTGTTCGCCAGACGGTCTCTTCTGGGACTGGCCCGGTGACACCGAACTCGTAATAGCGACGAAAGGCTAACCGATCAGGCGGAATGTCGCACGATGGCGTACAGCCATGCGCTCATCACAGCCTGACGCGTCCCGGTCAGCCAGCCGACAGCGTGGATGACGCATATCATCCAGTCGGTTATGGCGCGGGTCAGGCGTCGTTGCCGGTTAGCGGCGGGCCGCTAACGCAGGTGCCGGGCCCGGGTCCTTGCCAGGGCGGCAGCCGGTCAGGCGGCGCTGAGGGCCGCGGCGAGTTCCCCGGTGCGGCCGAGCAGGCGGGCGAGGGCGATCGGGTCCATGTAGTCGTCGTAGCGGACGATCTCGCCCCCTCGGACCCGGATTATGCCCACGGCGGTGAACCGGTAAGGGGCGCCGGTGACGCGGGACTGGCCATAGTGGGTGATCTCGGTGACCACTACCTCGGGGTCGTCGGTCTCCCACACCTGCGCTTGCACCCCGTCCATGGCGAACAGTTCCCGCGAAGGACCCCGCCCGGCGAAGAAGGCACGGACGGCGTCGCGGCCCCGCAGCTCCGAGGGGTGCCCCGGCGGGGCGAACGGGTAGGCCATGACGCCGTCGGCGGCGAACAGGTCGGCGAACACGACCCCTTCCCCGGCTACCATCTTGCGGACCTGCCCGGCGATCTCGCGCGGGGTATACGGCATGACGCCTCCTATAATCGGAACGATGACCCCGCTTAGACTATACGGAACCATCGCCCCGGTTGCTAGCCGTGGCTGACAAGCCCTTGCGCGCTGACGCCCGGCGCAACCGGGAGAAGATCCTGCAGGCCGCGCGGGACGCCTTCGCCGCGGCCGGGTACGGCGTGCCCCTCGACGAGATCGCTGCCCTCGCCGGAGTCGGACCCGGCACGGTCTACCGCCACTTCCCGTCCAAGGAAGAACTGTTCGAGGCGATAGCCGCCGCCCGGGTCCGTGACCTCATCGACGACGCCCGCGGCCGCGCCGCAGACGCCGACCCCGGACAGGCCTTCTTCGGCTTCCTCGGCCGGATCCGCCAGGAAGCGGCAGCCAAGCGCGACATGCCCGAGGCCATCGCGGTCGACGGCCCGCTGCAGAGCGAGATGCACGCCGCCCTCGGCACACTGCTGCGCCGCGCCCAGCAAGCCGGCGCGGTCCGCCCGGAGATCACCACGCCGGACATCATCATCCTGCTCAAGGGACTGCTCCGCAGCATCAACGACACGCCCCCCGGCCCGGCCAGCCAGGCCCTGGCCGACCGGCTGCTCACCGTCGTCACCGACGGACTACGGCCCCACCCCTGACCCCGCGCGGCCCCATGGCAACCAGTCCGCCACACGCAGAATCTTCCTTACAGAGCGCCTCCGCCACTGCAAGGCGCAGGCAGAACAGCCGCGGATATCGGCGGCACGCGTGCGCAAGCTCGGTTCGCGGCGGTTGCGGAGCGTCAGGGCGCGGCGGATCGCGGGCGGCGTGGCAGCTCCGCCTTTGCCCGGGTCCCCGCGCTGGCGGCTCTGGCCCGAGCCCGGGAGGCCCGCCTAATCTGTTCCGGCGTGGCCAGCTGCGACAACTGCCTCATGGGGGTTCAACTCGGTTTCATGGGGGTTCAACTCGGTGGCAAGGGTCATGGGCCGGGCGACCGGCGCGGTTTTCGGACTTCTCCTTCCTGGATTCGGCCGCTGAGGGCTCGGTTAGCTTGCCTTCGGGGTGATGGTCCGGGCGGCGGCGCCAGTTCCAGCGTGCAGGGTTCCAGTGGCCGCGTCGTAGGTGAGCGTGATCTGCTGTTCGCACAGGTAACCGGCCACGTCCTCGGCGGTGGCCCGGTGCCGGACGTCGATTCCGCGGCGGGTGCGCCGTCTGTGCTGGTTTCCGGCGGGCTCGGTGAGCAGCAGGTGGAGGGCGGGCACGTGCGCCAGGATGCGGTCCTCGCGGACGTAGAAATTCAGCCGGGCGCGAAGGCCACGAATGGCCAGTCCGGGACCCAGCCGAGAAAGCCAGGCTGACGGTGCGGAGGCGGTGCTTGTGTCAGTAGAACGGTACGAAGCGCTGCAGGAGGCCGCGGAACGGCAGCACGCGGTCGCGGCGGCGCTGGCGCCACAAGGCCCAGTGCCGACGGCACGGAATCCACCTGGCAGGCTCCTTCGGCTTCGGGAACTTCACGTCGTTGCACGATATAACTTGCCAGTTAAGGTCTGGTTATCCGCGTCCGTACCGTAGTCCTCACGGATGGTTTCTTGTGCCGGATGCAGACCGAACAGCTCGCCGACGACGGTCCCCCGCGCCATCTGCCGGGCCGTGTTGCCTGCTGCCGGACGTTCGTGCGGAGTTCCGCCTGGCCCAGGCCAATATATCGTTGTACGATATGAGTCATCGGCTGACCGCCCTAACGAGCCGAGGTGAAGATGTGAAGCGATACAAGTTCCAGGCTCTGGTCACCATGGCCGCAGACAGCGACGGCGGCCCGGACGTCGGGCTGGGCTTCGCGCCGCGCCGCATCGTGCTGCGAGGGCAGAACGACCAGACCGGGCACAGCCAGATCTTCAGCGCCCTGGTCAGCTGCGAGGACGAGGTCCCGTTCCGGCCGCACGGCCGTCAGCTGCTCATAACGCTGCGGCTGGCCGGCGATGACGTCGCCGACTACCTGCACATCGGCGGCCGCTTCGATCTGTGGCTGGGTGGCGACGTCGGACACGGCATCGTCACCCGCCGCCTGTTCGTCTAGCCGCTGCCCGATGACGGTTACGGGCCCGCCCACCCGAGTGCCGCGCCGGGCTGCGGAAGCTCCCCGGCCGCCGCCGCGAAGGCCCGGAACGCCGCGATCACCGGCTGGTGCTGGCTGGGCGGCAGCCCGGCGAGCAGCCGCGCCAGCTCGGCTCGGCGCCGCCGGGTCACCCCGGCGACCAGGTCCCGGCCCTGCGTGGTCAACGCGATCCGGACCGAGCGGCGGTCACCAGCCTGCCGGTGCCGGCGAACCAGGCCCTTGCGCACCAGCCGGTCACACATCCGGGTAGCCGTCGACGGGTTGACCGCCAGCGCCGCTGCCAGCTCGGCGGTGCCCTGCGGCCCGCGGGCGGCCAGCACCACCAGCGCCCGGTACTGGGGCAGCGTCACCTCGTCGCCGACCACCGCCAGCGACCGCGCTGCCACCGCGACCAGCGCCCGGCTCGCCGCGAGCACCGTATCCACCAGCTCGTCGGCGGTCGTATCCGCGGCAGCCGGGGACAGCTCGTCGTGAGAAGTCGAATCCGGCACAGCCAATTATCACCGGAAGGTCGCAAGGTCAGCGCCAGCCTCGCGGCGGCCGGGGCCAGTTGCCTGGTGCGCTGGCTGGAGCGGCCGGGTGCCGGCCCGTCGGGGAGCCGGTATCGCCGCCCAGCCACCCGATGACCGTCACGTACACGACAGGGACGAAGCACACCGCTGGCACTGCCCACAAGATGGCCGCGGCGATCTGCTGGTCCGCGGCGGCACCCAGGCCGCCCGGCGCGCCGTGGTGGTAGGCGCCGAACCGGAACGTACCGGACATGCCGGTGAGGTAGGCGAGCACCCAGATCGTCCACGTGGCCGCCGCCGCGATGGCGGCACGTGCCGGGCGCGGCAGCTGACCTGCGGCCGGGCGCGAGCCGGCCAGCTCGGCCCAGATTCCGGTGCCGACGGCGAGCGACGTGATCATCTCGGCGGCAGCCAGGGCAGGGTGGCGGGCCAGCGCATTAACGGCGGCCGGCAACCGCCAGGTGACCGTGACGGCGATGAAGGCGGCCAGCCGTATCACGGCACGGGCAGCGGGCCGGACAGCGCCAGGCGGCCGCGGCGCGCGAGTGTGCCGCGGCACGGCCAGTACCAGCAACGCCGGCCCGGCAACAGCGAAGATCGCGAACTGCAGCGCCTGCACGAAGACGTACTGACGCGCATCGCCAGCCGCTGGCGGCAGCAGCATGCCTCCGATCACGATGACCGCGGCGATGCCGGGCAAGAGCCGCGGACGCGGCACCATTGCTGGCACTGCGTAATCCTTCCGACCGGACGGCGTGCCGTGATGAGTACCTGCTCAACGGGGCTGCGAGTATTGCCATAGACAAGTGTTGCTGGTGGCAATATAACACCCGACGGCAGAGCGCATGCCCTGGCCGCTTATGTCGCACTACGACTGGTAATGGGACGGCACGGAAACCGTAGCCGCTCGCTCGGCAAGGTCGCCACCGCCTTCGCCACCGCCACCGCCACCGCCACCGCCTTCGAGATGGAGGACACCAGCCACCGCACCGTGCTACCGGTCCTGCGCCGAAACGACGTTTCTCGGGTATCACCAGCTTATACGTCGTGATACGAGGTAACTGTGCATTGGTGCACAGCCCGGCTACCGCAGGGCGGGCGGGACACATCGCCTGGCGATGTCACCCGTGGCCTGATCGCCTGCCCGATGCTCGGCGAGGCTCAGCTGATCTGCTCCTCGTGCAGGAGCAGCACGTTGTTGAGCGCGATCGCCAGCTTGCGCATCTCGGTCAGGGTGACCTTGGTCAGCTCCGTCACAAGCCGGTCGCCCTCCTCGGTCAGCTCGACGCGGACGACCCGGGCATCGTCGGTGTCCGGCCGGCGACGCACGAACCCGGCCGCCTCTGCGCGGTCGACCAGCCCGACCGCGCTGTGGCTTTGCAGCAGGAGGTACTCGGCTATCTCGCGCATCGACGGCGGCCGGTCGCCGGGATGACCCTTGATCGCCACCAGGAGCTGATGCTGGACGTGGGTCAGGCCGACCGCGCCGGCCTGATCCTCGCTCCAGCGCTGGAAACGGCGCAGGGCAACGCGAAAGGCCAGCAGGTTCTGGAAGTCCGGCCGGGTGGGCTGTGTCAAGGGACGCTCCCTTGGTCATCTTGCCAGAGTTCCCCCTGAGCCTACCGGGAGCCGGTCTCCGCAGACGGGCAAGACCGTGCGCGCTCGGTCAGCTCGAGTCAAGGCAGCCGGGTGCTGCCGGCGCGTATGCGGCCAGCTCCGCGCGGCCGCGCCCGGCGAACGCCGTTTAGGCGTGCCGCGTTCTATCGTCGCAAGGGTGAGGCCGGCGAAGCCGGCACATGACAGCCGCCCGTTCTCGACTGCCGGAGGCCCGCGGTGAGGTTGACCGCAGAAGAAGCCCGCGCGCGCCTGATCGCGCACGTCCATGGCGTGCTGTGCACCGTGCACCCGGTACGCGGTCCCGACCCGCAGCCCTGCCTGTACGCCGTGACCGACGACGGCCACGTCGGCGTGCCGATCGACCGCGTCAAGCCCAAGGCCTCGACGCGCCTGAAGCGCGAGGACAACCTTGCGGCAGACCCGCGCGCCACCCTGCTTGTCGAGCACTGGGATGCCGACGACTGGTCGCGCCTGTGGTGGGTGCGGGCGGACCTCCAGCATGTGCCGCATCCACCGTTGTCATTGACGGACGACCTGGCTGCACGACTTGAGCGCACCGTGCCGCAGTACGCGGGCCGGCCCTTCTACCGGGTGCTCGTCTGCCGCATCGTGGCCGTGACGGGCTGGTCCGCTGCCGAGCAGTGATCGCCTGAGGGTCAGGCGGCGTTGACCTTCGGCATGATCTCCTCGGTCAGGCGCTTGAGGTCATCGAGGGTCTTCGACGTCGGCACGTCCCGGAATGGCGGCCACAGCAGCGGCATCGTCAGGCCGGCCTCCTTGTACCGCTTGAGGATGTCCTCGATCTGCTGGGCGTTACCCACCAGCAGGTTGGTGGCCTTGCCCGCCGGGGTCTGGTCCATGGGCTCGTCGGTGATGACGAACCAGATCATGCTGCACATGTCGAAGTTGTCGGGGAACGTCTTGCCGAGCTCATTGAGCTCGCGCTCCATCTCGCCCTTCCAGCGCTTGATGTCCTGCGGGGAGTCCTGGATGCCGATCCAGCCCTGCAGCCCGTACTTCGCGATCCGCTTGGCCGAACGCGCCGGGTCCTTCAATCCGGAGAAGTAGATCGGCGGGCCGGGCCGCTGCAGCGGCTTGTGGCCGAAGCCGGCCAGCGGGAAGTCCGCGAACTCACCGTGGTACTCGAACAGGTCGTTGGACCAGATGCCCTGCATGATCTCGATCGTCTCGCGCACGTGGGCATGCCGGCGCGGGAACAGGTCCGTGGCGCTGGCCGCGGCGAACTCCTCGGGCATCCAGCCGGAGCCGATGCCGACGTTGAGTCGTCCGTTGGACAGGTGGTCCTGCGTGGCCAGCTCGGCGGCGAGCACGCCCGGCGCCCGGTACGGGGTGTCGATGATGCTCATCCCGATCCGGACCTTCTGGGTCTTCGCGGCCAGCCAGGGAATCAACGTCATGCCCTGGAACCACTTACCCCGCGCGATGACCGGCAGGGCCTTCGGAAGCTCGGTCATCATGCCGAAGGCGTACTGCAGCTCCACGCGGTCGGAAGCCTCAGGAACGCAGACCCGGTCCAGGGTCCAGACGGAGTCGAAATCGAGCTGCTCGGCAAGCTCGGTGAGGTCCTCGAGTTCCTTGACGGTCACCTCGTCGCGGAAGTTCGGAAGGTACAGGGCGAGCTTCATCGGTCGGCCTCCTCGGGATGTCTCTGGGCATCGCAGGGCTGCATTCTCTGGTTAGCCCAAACTATGGCGCACAATTCTCAACGCTCTATCAACTGGCGCCCGGCAGGTGCGCATCGCGGCCAGGCGCCTTTAGAGTTCGACCCATGGCACCCCGGCCGGCAACCGACCCGCTCTGGAGCCCCACCGCAGACCGCATCGACAGGTCAGCGCTCCGCGAGTACCTGAACTGGCTGGAAGTCCGCGAAGGGCGCCCGTTCCCCGACCACGACGCCCTGTGGGGCTGGTCGGTGGAAAACCTGGACCGGTTCTGGACTTCCGTCGTCGACTACTACGAGATCGAGTTCTCGGCGCCGTGGACGCAGGTGCGCACCGCCGACCCGATGCCGCACGTCCGCTGGTTCAGCGGCGCCCGGCTGAACTGGGCCCAGCACGCGCTGCGCCACGGGGCCGACGACGCCGCGGCGCTTGTGTGCGTCCAGGAGGGCGGCCGGCCTGCGCGCGAGATCACCCGCGCCGCCCTGCGCCGGTCGGTGGCGTCGGCGGCGGCC
>JASHTQ010000680.1 GCA_030040475.1 Streptosporangiaceae bacterium | reverse complement strand
AGCACCAGGTGGCCACCCGCGTTGGACAGCCCCATCAGGATCACCCCGCGCACCCGTGCCTGCAGGTTCTCCGCGGGCAGTCCCTTCTCGGGGAACCCGGCCGGGGCCAGCTCCTCGGTGAACGCGTCCACGATCGAGGCGATCGGTATCGTCACCGCGTGCAGGCCCTGCCGCTTGACCAGATCCTCGGCGTCGGTAACCGAATGATCCGAGGAATACCTGCTGGGCATCAAGACCACGTGCACGGTGCCAGGTCCGATCGCGTCCGCCGCGATCGTCGCGGTCAGCGCCGAGTCGATGCCGCCGGACAGGGCGAGGATGGCCGAACTGAACCCGTTCTTCCGCACGTAGTCCCGGACCCCGGTCACCAGCGCGGCATAGACCTCCGCCACGTCGGACAGCCGCGGCCAGAATGCCTGGCCAGCCTCCGCTGGCTCTTCGCGCTCGCCGGGCGGCAGCACCACTCGCTTGATCGTGATGGTGGTGCCATCATCGGCATCCACCGGCTCGTCGCCCGGCACCAGGCCGGCGGGCGCGGCCGGCAGCTCCAGGTCGGCGACGACGAGGGCCTCCTCGAACTGCGGGCCGCGCGCGTGCAGCGTGCCGTCCGCCGATACCAGGATCGAGTCGCCGTCGAAGACCAGCTCGTCCTGCCCGCCGATCATGTTGGCGTAGGCGAGCGCGGCACCGGCCTCGCGGGCACGCCGTACGCACAGCCCGAGCCGCACGTCGTCCTTGCCCCGCTCGTAGGGTGAGGCGTTCGGCACCACGAGCAGGCCCGCCCCGGCGCGCGCGCACACCGCCACCGGCCCGCCTTCCTGCCATAGGTCCTCGCAGATCGCGATCGCGACGTCGACCGCCTCGCCGTCCCCGGCCGGCAGCCGGAACACCGGCAGCGTGTTACCTGGCACGAAGTAGCGGAATTCGTCGAACACCCCGTAGTTCGGCAGGTGGTGCTTGGCCGAGGTGATGACGACGCGGCCGCCGTACATCAGCGCCGCCGCGTCCAGCGGCGCGCCGGCCGGCAGCCCGGTACGGGGCGCCAGGTCGGCCCGCCGGTCCAGGTACCCCGCCACTACGGCGATCTCGCCCAGTCCCTCGGCGCCGAGCCGCGCCGCCACCTCGTGCAGCGTCTTGATCGACGCCAGCACGAACGACGCCCGCAGCGCCAGGTCCTCCACCGGGTACCCGGTGAGCATCATCTCGGGGAACACCACGACCCGGGCGCCGGTTCTCGCGGCCCGCCGCGTCCACTCCGCGATCAGCTCAGCGTTTCCGTCCAGGTCCCCGACCGTGGCATTCACCTGGGCCATCGCGATCCGCAGCCTTGTCACGCTTCCAGCCTAGGCCGCGTCATCACCTGGGACGCGACGGGGCGGCGTGCCCTGCGTAACATGACTCACACATATCGGCCGCGCTGACGGAGGCGACGACGGAGCAGGATCAGACATCGCCCGACGGGCACAAGCCGCGCGCAGTCACCTTCGACGCCAGCGTGGCCCACCCGGCGCGCATCTACGACTACTGGCTCGGCGGCAAGGACAACTTCGCCGCCGACCGGCGGGCCGCAGAAGAGGTCCTCGCCACCATGCCGGTCATGGTCCAGGTCGCCCGCAGCGTCCGGCTTTTTCTCGCAAGCGTCGTGCACTACCTGGCCGCCGACCTGGGCATACGCCAGTTCCTCGACATCGGCACGGGCCTGCCCACCGCCAACAACACCCACCAGGTGGCCCAGCGCGCCGCGCCCGAGTCACACATCGTCTACGTGGACAACGACCCGATCGTCCTTTCCCACGCCCAGGCCCTGCTGACCAGCGCCCCGGCCGGCCGCTGCGCATACGTCGAGGCCGACGCCCGCGACGCGGACAAGATCCTCGACGCTGCGTCCGCGGTCCTGGATCTAACCAGGCCGGTGGCTGTCATGATGCTCAGCCTGCTGCACTTCATCCCGGACTCCGATGACCCTTACGCGCTGACCGCGCGCTACCTGCAGGCGGTCCCTTCCGGCAGCTACCTCGCGATAGCCCACGCCTCGAGCGATATCCACCCCGACCAGCAGACTGCCGCGACCCGTAGCTACAACACCCATTCCGCTACCCAGATCACCCTGCGCTCCAGAGCCGAAGTCGCCCGGTTCTTTCACGGCCTGGACCTGGTTCCGCCGGGCCTAACCCCCCTGGGCCAATGGTCCCCAGGCGCCTCACAAGCCTCTCCCGCTAACCTTCCCACTTACACCGCTCTTGCCCGCAAGCCCTGACCGTCCGGCTTGGGCCCGGTTGCCCGATGTCTGCAGGGGTAGTCCCTCTCCTCAGTCCGGCGTGCTGAATCCATAATGATGCAGGTCGGGTCGCCTGCAAGGAGGTTGTCAGACCGTGACGGACGCGCAGATATTCACCTCACGGCTGAAGGGCCGTCCGCTGCTGGACAGCGAGGACCTGCTCATCGGCCGGATCCGCGACGTCGTGATCCTGCCTGCCACCGACAGTGAACCGCCGCGTGCGCTCGGGCTGGTGGTCCTGTTGCAACGGCGCCGGATCTTCGTCAACCTCGGCCTGATTACGGAGATCTCCGTTGCCGGCGCGCACCTGCGCGGCGGCAACGTTGACTTGGACCGCTTCACCCGGCGGACAGGAGAGATGCTCGCCTCCGACCTGTACGGTCGGCGCACCGAGGCCGGAACCGTCATCGATGTCGCCATCAGCCCAGCCGAGCAGGCACGGGTTGGCTGGCAGGTCTCGGCGGTGGCCATCGCGCACGGCCGGGGACTGCTGCACCGCGGTCCGGTGATCGTGCCATGGGACAGGTACCGGGAACTCTTCCAGGCCGATCCGGAGGCCGAGCAGCTGGCCGGCCTGCGGGAGCTCAAGCCGGCCGATCTCGCCACCGCCGTCGAGGGCCTGCCGCAAAGCCGACGCAGCCAGATCGCGGCCGCCCTGGACGATGAGGAGCTGGCCGACCTGCTGGAAGAGATGCCCGAACAGGACCAGATCCGGCTGCTGGCCGGACTCGGGCTCGAGCGCAGCGCCGACGTGCTGGAGGAGATGCAGCCAGACGACGCCGCGGACCTGCTGGCCGAGATGCCAACCGACCAGCGTGAACGACTGCTGTCGGCGATGAAGGCAATCCAGGCCGCGGACTTGCGGCGGCTGCTGCGCTACGACGCGACGACGGCAGGCGGCCTGATGACGTCCCAGCCCCTCATCTTCCCGCCGGTCACGCCGGTCGCCGAGGTGCTCGCCCGTGTCAGGGACCGGGATACGCCGGTTACCACGGCCGTGCAGGTGTACGTGTGCGAGCCGCCGATGGTCACGCCGACCGGCCGCTACCTCGGCAACGTCGGATTCCAGCGGCTGCTTCGCCGGGCGCCCGCCACCGAGATCGGGGAGTGCATCGAGGGCAGCGTCTTCGTCCGGCCCGACATGCCCGAGCGCGAGCTGGCAGCCCGGCTCGCCGCCTACAACCTTGTCAGCGTGGCGGTGTGCGACGACGACGGCCACCTGCTCGGCGCCGTTACCGTGGACGACGTACTTGATCACCTGCTGCCAGCGGACTGGCGGACCAAGGGAGGCTAGAAAATGTCACGGATCTCCCTTCGCCTTCCTCTTGAGCGCGCCGATCTATCGGTTCCGCGCGGTACCCCGCGCATGGGCGCCCGATACGACGCCGACGCGTTCGGGCGCTTCTCGGAGGCAATCGCGCGGTTCCTCGGCACCGGGCGTTTCCTGTTCTGGCAGACGGTCCTGGTAATCGCCTGGATCGTGCTGAACAGCGTCGGCTTCGTCCAGCACTGGGATCCGTACCCGTTCATCCTGCTCAACCTGGCCTTCTCGACCCAGGCGGCTTACGCGGCGCCGCTCATCCTGCTGGCTCAGAACCGGCAGGACGACAGGGACCGGGCAAGCATCGAACGTGACAGGGAAGTAGCGGCACGGACTCAGGCCGACACGGAGTTCCTCGCCCGCGAACTCGCCGCCGTCCGCCTTGGGCTGGCCGATGTGGTCACCACGCAGGACCTGGAGCGCTCGCTGTCCCGGCTGGCAAGGCTGATGACCGACCAGCCGTTGCCTGGCTCGTCCGAGGCCAGCGTGCCGCCCAATGGGCAGTCAGGTGCGCAGGGCACCGCGTCCGCTTCGGCGGAGAGCGGCAGGCCCTGATCCCCGTCCGTTAAGAGCGCAGAGGATGGCAGTCATGAGCGAAGCGACCCGGCGAGCCGACATGTTCACCGAGGACGGCAAGCCGTCCGACGACGACCCGCGGGAACACCGGCAGAGGCTGGGCGACGAGCGCACCACGCTGGCCGAGTCCCTGCGCTGCCTGCGCCTCACCCTGCAGATGAAGTGCGCCGGCCTTGACGCCGACGCCATGGCGCGGCGGTCGGTCGAGCCGTCGACGATGTCGCTGCTTGGGCTGGTACGGCACCTGGCCGAGGTGGAGCGTGACACGTTCCGGGTCCTGATGGCCGGGCAGGACGTGCCCCGGCTGTACTGCTCAGGGACCGACCGTGACGGTGATTTCGACGGCGCCGTTCCCGACCCTCGGGTGGTCGCGGAGGCGTGGGACGCATGGTACGCGGAGGCGGACTTCGCCACCCGGTTCGTGGCCGAGGCACCCAGTCTCGACATCACCGGCGAGGACCCCCTCAACCGCCACGGCAGCGGCGGCGGGCAGATGTCGCTGCGCGAGGTGCTGGTCGGGATGATCGAGGAGTACGCCCGCCACATGGGCCACGTTGACCTGCTGCGCGAGCGGATCGACGGGCGCCTCGGCCAGTAGGACCTGTCACCGCTGGCCTGGTGCGAGTCAAAGGACCCGGATGCCGCGCTCAAGCACCTGCATGAACGCGGCATCCACATCGCGCATCAGTGTTCCTGTCGGCCGACCCTCGCGGCGGGGGCGGCGGCTACCTGGTGCTTATCCCAGGTCAGCGACTCTATCGGCCCGTTGAACACATGACCGCCCGAGCACCTGATCTTCGCGCTCTCCAGCGGCCCGTCCGTTGATTCCATCGTGTAGCGATACTCCACCACGGCGGGGAGGCCGCACCGGATCGTCCCGTGCGCGTTCATGTACGCCGGGCAGTCGAGCATCGTCAGGGCAGCGTCCATTTCCGTTCCCCTAAGCCGCGCGGACGAGTGCAGGCCGGCGGATCAACACGACGCTGATGGTGAGCACCCAGATCAGCGGCGCGAGTACCGGGAAGAACTCGAAGGCGAACACGGTGAACACGGCCACGATCAGGCTGAAGATAGTCAGCCCCCGGCCGAATGCGCCGACTGCCCTGGCCTGCAGAGCGAGGCCGATGCGGGTCCAGATGTTCGCGGTGAACGACATCAGGGCCAGCGCTGCCACGAGCCCGGTGAAGCCGGTCGCGAGCAGCAGGTCCCGGTGCGAGGCGCTCGCGAACCAGGCGGTCCACGCCGAATTCGATGCGTTGGTGTCCGGCGTGCCGCTCATGAACGAGGTCCCCACGAAGAAGACCACGAACGCGATGCCGCTGGCGGGTCCCCAGCCGGCCCAGCCGGTCCCTGCCGGCCGCTCGATGCTGTGCGCAGGCCGTGACCGGCCCTGCGATGTTTCGACCATTGACGGTCCCTCCCGATGTCGGTAGCTGCGTATCGGCACGTCCGGTGCGCCCC
>JASHTQ010000679.1 GCA_030040475.1 Streptosporangiaceae bacterium | reverse complement strand
ACGTGCCGTTCTGCGTCGTCGGCATCCTGCTCGCCTGGCGGTACCTGAACACCGACGCGCCCACCCGCCCGGGACCCGCGGCCGGCCGACCGCGGCTCGACGTGCCCGGGCTCCTGCTCCTCGCGCCGGGAACCGCGGCCGTCCTGCTGGGCCTGGCCAACGCGGGCACCGCCGCCGGGTTCGCCCACCGGGACGTCATCATCCCGCTCATCGCCGGCGCCGCGCTGCTCGTGGCCTTCACCGGCTACGCGCTGCGCAAGAGCAGCCCTCTGGTCGAGGTCCGGCTGCTCGCCAGGCGGCCGGTCGCCTCCTCCAGCGCGGTGCTGTTCTTCTCCGGTTTCTCCCTGTACGGCGCGATGCTCCTGATGCCGCTGTACTACCAGGACGTCCGCGGGGCCACCGCGCTCGCCGCCGGGGTCATGCTGGTTCCGCAGGGGGTTGGCGCCATCTTGTCCCGCACCGTTGCCGGGAGCAACATCGACAGGTTCGGCTCGCGCGTCATCGCCCTGGCCGGCTTCGCCGTCGTCGCCGCCGCGACCATTCCGTTCGCCCTCGCCGGGCCGCACACCAGCGAATGGCTGCTCGCCGTCTGGATGGTCATCCGCGGGTTCGGCCTCGGGGCCGTCACGCGCGGCTGCGCCCGGCTCCTGGCGGAGCCGGGCGCAGGCGTTTGCGAGTCAGCCGACGGCTAGCAGGACGCCTGCCGCGGCGATCAGCGCGACTCCGGCGATTCCGTTGGCCAGCGGCATGCGGCGCCGCAGGGCCGGGAACGCGTACGCGATCCCCATCCCGATCGCCAGACCGATACCGGCCTGGACGGCGCTTGACAGCGCCTGCTCGCCGGCCGAGAGCCAGACCGACGCGTGCGCGGGAACGCCGCTGACCAGGCCGTAGGTGATGTTGTCGATGCTCAGCGCCCACGGCAGGATCCACACGCCCCACCGCGACTTGGACTGCAGTTCCGCCTGCGCCGCCTTCCTGGCGAAGACGGCGAGCGCTATCCAGTAGATCCCAAGGGCGACGAGCATCGACGTCTGGAGGACGTTGCTGAGGGCGTCCGAGACCGACCAGTGGAAGGCCGTGCCGAGCAGGTACCCTCCGCCGTCACCGACGCCGAAGAGCAGGGCGAATGGGATGGCCACCCGCCGGCTGATGATCGGGCCGACCGCGATGCACGCGATCAGGCTGTCCACACCTAGAAGAAGAAAACCCATCGTGATCTCCCGTTGCCGTCGGTGTCGTTGCTGCGGAACCCGGATCCGTTACATCCCGGACGGGTTCATCAGCCAGTGGTGCAGGCGGCCGAAGCGGCTGTGCGAGCCCGGCAGCCCCGAGCCCGGCATGGCCACGGCCGTGGCGGTGTTCTTGGCCGTCTGCTGCGTGGTGTTGAAGGTCGCCGCGACCGCCTCGCCCGCGCCGTTCAGCGTGACGGTGACGGGGTTAGTCAGGCCGAAGTTCTGGCAGGCGAGGTTGACGAACGACATGCTCAGCCGGTTGGCCATGAACGTGAGCAGGTTGTCGCCGACCCCCGCCACCGGCGGCTGGCCCGTGGCGAGCACGGTCTGGTTGGCGGCCAGGAACGGCGTCTGGATGTTGACCATGTTCTGGCAGTACATCGCGGGGCTGCTGGTCAGGTTGTTCTGGAAGTCGACCGGCGCCTGGCCCACTTCCTCGCGGTACAGGTCGGTCTTTGCCACGTCGAACTGATCGTTGCCGTTCAGCGTCATCTCGTCGTTCTCCGGCACCAGCGCCGCGATCCTGGGCTGGTTCTTCGCGGACAGCAGTTCGTCGAGCGCCTGGGAGCTGCTCGGCGTGTCGTTGTTGGCCAGGTCGGGCGCCTCGAACGGGGTGCAGCCGAGCACCGGGTCGATGAACAGGTCGAGCAGCGTGTTGTCGCTGCCGTTCAGCAGCAGGGTGGAGTTGGGAATGTTGGCCGCGTTTGCCGTGGTGTCCTGCGCGGTCTGGCCGGTGGCCGGGTTGAGCAGGTACTCGGTGGTCACGTTGTCGCTCGGGTCCTGGTCGACCATGTCGAAGTTGCGGGTGATCGGGCAGTCGGTACCGGTGCCCAGCCGGCCGTCGGTCGGCACGATCTTGTCCGAGGTGCCCTCGAACGGGACGCGCAGGATGCCCTCGCGCTCCAGCTGGAAGGCCGTGTCGAAGAACTTGATGCCGTTGCAGAACGACACCTGGCCGAAGATCGACCCCTGCTGGCCGTTGGTGCAGTTGCCCTGCCGCAGCGCGTTGGGCGTCGCGCCCACCTGGAACAGGTCGGTGCCGTTGAACCCGAAGTCGATGGTCACGACGGCGTTCCTCGGCAGGGTCGGCACGGTCGGCGTGACGGCCGGGGTGGTGCCCTGGGTGATGACCAGCGGATCGTAGACGAAGAGCTTGCCGTTGCGCGGGTTCAAGATCGTGGCCTGGACGAACGCGCCGAGGTTGACCGCGTTGGTCATCTCGCAGCCCGAGACGGCCGGCGACTGGCCGTCCGTGCCGGTGAGCTGATAGGGCGTGGCCAGGCCCTTCGCGCTGAGCGGGTTCGCCGGGACGATGATGTCGCAGTTCACGTTCGCCGCCACCGCGGTAGGCGTCGCGCTGGCCGTCGCGCTGGCCGACGCGGACGCGCTCACGCACGGTGCCGTTGAGGCGGCGGCGCTGGCGCTCGGCCCGGCGCTCGGCCCGGCGCTCGCGGACGGCGAGGCGCAGTCGCCCAGCGCCGACTGGTCGATCGTCTTGACGGGGCCGCCGGAGACCGCCAGGACGATCCCGAGCGTCAGGCCCAACGCCATCGGTATGGCGAGTGGTACCGCGATGCGCGCCGCGCGACTGTTCCTGCGGCGGCGCCATGCGGACCGATGCCCGCTGAGCATTTAATCCACCTCCATGGATGTCCGCTGTGACGCTCCCGGTGGATCACCGTAGACCCGCGACTAGATGCAAAACAGGGAATTAAGAAGATTCACGTTTTGTCCGGTTTTATGTGCGGAGCAGCGCCGAAATCTAGGGAATTTATTGCCAAGTTCTTACGCCGCAGGTGAGGGCATATCGGCCCGCGCGATATACGACCGTGATTGGCCGCCGCGCATCCGATTGCGTCGCCGCAGGTCAGCGTTATGAACAGAAAGTAGTTATAGAAATACTTACCGTTAATGAAGGATGTTTCGTGGAGGTTACGACCTCGGCCGCCCGAGAGGCTTGCCCGGCAGGTCGCGGCGGTCGTGCGGGCACGGCGCGCGGGCCGTGCGCGGAGGCCTGACGCCCCCCGGCGGAGACGTCCCGGCGCGGCGGGCCGGTCGGTTTCCGGCGCTGGGCCAACGGCACAGGAGTCACATCACGCGTACCACGTAACGTCGATCACGGTCGGCCGTCGCGCTAATCCGCCCGTTTTCTTTATCTCCCTGAGCCGCCGGGCCTAAGTTTTCCCGCGGCCTTTTATCCGAGCCGGGCCGGGCGATTATCTCCGGTCCCGCAAATTCGATATCCCGGCCATCGCCTGCGGCGCCGACGCGTATCGCCGACCCGCGGCGAGGATTAATGGCCGGCCCGTGTCATGTGCGCGCAGTAACCGGCCGGTCACATTCCATCCGGATGGCGGCCGGCGCCGCCCGGCTGCCGCAGAATCGGCGCCGGCCCTCGCCGCGGCCGGCCTTACCCGGGCCGTCCATTAGCTCGTTACCTGATGTTTACCCAGGTCACGCAGGACAGCGGTATGCATCCAGGTAGCTACGCACAGCAACAAGCATGCCTCTCGTCGATGGTTTCTGACCCAACAAGACCGGTTAGCGGCGGCAACCTTTTTTGCCGTGTGCGCGTCTGTCAGTAGGGAAGGAGTTCGTTATCTAACCTTGCCTGCTTCGAGAGTCTTCGCCTCTACAGTTGACCATTCTGAAAACACGTCGAGGGGACGGTGCCGTGTCAGGATCCGGATGGTTCCGCAGACAGCAATCAATGCTGGTGACCCGCGGGACCACGACGGCTAAACGGATCTGGCGCCTGACCGGGGCGGGACCCCGAGGGGCTGCCGCGCCCGCGAGACCCGCCGAGGGCGAGGCGGC
>JASHTQ010000678.1 GCA_030040475.1 Streptosporangiaceae bacterium | reverse complement strand
AGGTGACTGAACACCGACCCGACCGCGCCGCTGCCGAAGACCGCGCTGCCCAGGACCGAGATCACGTCGCTGGCGTGCGCGGGGTTCAGCAGGCCGATGCCCTTGCTCCCGATGCCGGCGAACGACTGGGCCGCGAAGATCACGATCGCGTAGGTGACGAGCAGGATGATGGTGGACAGCATGGCCGCGCGGCCGGGAATCTTGTCCGGGTCCTTGGTCTCCTCGTTCACCGACAGCGCGGTGTCCCAGCCCCAGTAGATGAACACCATGAGGATCAGGCCGCTGGCGAACGCGTTGAAGCTCGACACGTCGAACGGGTTCAGCCAGCCGATGCTCGGGTGCAGCGAGACGGCCGGGTGGTGCCCGTTGCCGACCCTGATCAGCGCCACGACGGAGAACACGAGCAGCATGCCGACCTCGATGGACAGCAGCGCCTTCTGGAAGTTCGCCGATACCTCGATGCCGCGGTAGCAGATGTAGGTCATCGCCACGATCCACAGCACGCCGACGAGAAGCACCCAGCTGCTGGCCGGGTTGCTGCCGATGCCCTTGGCGTTGAACAGCAGGAAGATGTACTGGCCGGCCACCTGCGCCAGGCTCGCCATCACCAGGATGTCGGCGGCCACGATCCCCCAGCCGCCCGCCCAGCCAAGCCGGGGGTTGAACGCCCGGGTCGCCCAGGTGAACGTGGTGCCGCAGTCGGGATCCGCCTTGTTCATCTCGTTGTAGCCGATCGAGCAGAACAGCATCGGCACGAACGCAAGCACCGCGATGGCCGGGGCCTGCAGCGCCACGGCGGCGACGATGAACGCCAGGGTGGCCGCCAGGCTGTAGGCGGGCGCAACCGACGCGGTGGCGATGACGGTGCTCGAGATCAGGCCCAGCGTGCCCGTTTTCAGGCCCTTGTCCTGTATCTGTTCTGTCGGCTCGATCTCCGAGGCGGTGGCCATGTCTGTCCTCCTGGCTTCGGCCCGGCACCCGCCGGGCCGGCCCGCGGACCGGCGGATCGGCCGGACCCGGTGCCACGTTTCGACCGCCCAGGGCGCGACGTCATCAACGCCCCTGACGCTACGGTTCTAGCACAAATTTAGCTGTTGGACAACGATATCCGTTGTAACGCCAAAATAAAACCACTGGTCTCACATTCCCGGCGCCGATTCGGCGTCTATGATCAGCACCATGCGCATACTCCTGGTAGGCGCGGGCGGGGTGGGCACCTCGATCGCCAGGATTGCCGCCCGCCGCCCGTTCGCCGAGCTGGTCATCGCCGACTACGACCTGGGCAGGGCGCAGCGCGCCGCCGCGGCCCGCGACGGGTACGAGGCCGTGCAGCTGGACGCCCGCGACGAGCAGGCGACCGTCGAGCTGCTCACCGGGCGCGGGTGCGACGTGCTGATGAACGCCACCGACCCCCGCTTCGTGATGCCGCTGTTTCGCGCCGCGCTGCGGGCAGGCACGCATTACCTGGACATGGCGATGTCGCTGTCGCACCCCAACCCGCAGGCTCCGTATCGCGAGACCGGCGTCAAGCTGGGCGACGACCAGTTCGCGCTGGCGGCCGAGTGGGAGCGGGCCGGCCGGCTCGCGCTGGTGGGGATCGGGGTGGAGCCCGGGCTTTCCGACGTGTTCGCCAGGTACGCCGCCGACGAGCTGTTCGCCGAGATCGACGAGCTCGGCGTCAGGGACGGCGCGAACCTCGAGGTGGCAGGGTACGACTTCGCCCCCACCTTTTCCATCTGGACCACGATCGAGGAGTGCCTGAACCCGCCGGTGATCTGGGAGCGCGGCCGGGGCTGGTTCACCACCGAGCCGTTCAGCGAGCCGGAGGTCTTCACCTTCCCGGCCGGCATCGGCCCGGTGGAGTGCGTGAACGTGGAGCACGAAGAGGTGCTGCTGATGCCGCGGTGGGTCCAGGCGCGGCGGGTCACGTTCAAGTACGGCCTCGGCGCCGAGTTCATCGGCGTGCTGCGCACCCTGCACAAGCTCGGGCTGGACAGCACGGACCCGGTGCAGGTCGGCGGGGCCAGCGTGTCTCCCCGCGACGTCGTCGCCGCCTGCCTGCCGGACCCGGCCACGCTCGGGGACAAGATGAGCGGCCTGACCTGCGCGGGTACCTGGGTGACGGGAACCGGCCCGGCGGGGGCGCCGCGCGAGGTGTACCTGTACCACGTGGTCGACAACGCCTGGTCGATGGCCGAGTACGGCTCGCAGGCGGTGGTCTGGCAGACCGCGGTCAACCCGGTCGTCGCGCTCGAGCTGATCGAGACCGGCGCCTGGGGCGGAACCGGGGTGCTCGGCCCGGAGGCGCTGCCCCCGCGGCCGTTCCTCGACCTGCTGACCGACTACGGCTCGCCGTGGGCCTGCGAGGAACGCGCGCCCGCGCCGTAACGGCCCGGGGCTCGCGGCGGCCGGCCGCGGGCAGCCCACAGGCGGCCCGCGAGCGCAAAATTTTTTGCCGAATTTCGGGTCCCGCCTCGCCCGCTAGTCACATTGTTCCAACACTGGTAGCGGGCGGTGAGGGGGAACTGGCCTGCGTTCGGATCGTGCGTCACACCAGCGGCGCGGCGGTGGGCGGGGCTGGTACCCGATCCGGCTCCGTCCTAGGTTTGGCTCGTGGGGTGGCTCGCGGCAAAAGCAGAGCTATCTGCCCAGGTAGGTCATCCAGGAGGGCGCATGACCAAGGTCAGCATGACCATTGACGGGGTGCGGTACGACGACGACGTCGAGCCGCGCCTTTTGCTCGTTCATTATCTGCGCGAGGTGGCCGGGCGGACCGGCACACCGGTGGGCTGTGATACCTCGAACTGCGGTGCCTGCACGGTCCTGCTGAACGGGCTGTCCGCGAAGAGCTGCGCGGTGCTCGCGGTGCAGGCCGACGGCGCCGAGGTCACCACGATCCAGGGGCTCGCGAACGGCGAGTGGCATCCGCTGCAGCGGGCCTTCCACGAGGAACACGCGCTGCAGTGCGGGTACTGCACGCCCGGCATGATCATGGCCGCGGCCGACCTGCTGCGGGATAACCCCAACCCGACCGAGCAGGAGGTCCGCGAGGGCCTCGAGGGCAACCTGTGCCGCTGCACCGGGTACCAGAACATCGTCCGCGCGGTCATGCGCGCGGCCGCCAGCCAGGGAGCGGCATCATGACCGTCACCACCGAGATCGGCAAGGAGATCGGCAAGGCGCGGGCCCGCAAGGAGGACGCCCGGCTGGTGACCGGGCAGACCAACTGGACCGACAACATCCAGCTGCCCGGGCTCGTGCACGTCGCCTTCCTGCGCAGCCCGCTGGCGCACGCGCGGATCGCCTCGGTCGACGTCTCCGCCGCCCGCGGCGCGCCCGGCGTCATCGCCGCGTTCTCCGGCGCGGACTTCGCCGCCGAGCAGGGCAGCCTGCCCTGCGCCTGGCCGGTGACCCCGGACATCGTGATCCCGGCGCACCCGCCGATGGCCACCGACGAGGTCCGCTACGTGGGCGAGATAGTTGCCTGCGTGGTCGCCCGCGACCGGTACGCGGCCGCCGACGCCCTCGAGCTGATCGACGTCGACTACGAGCCGCTGCCGCCGGTGCTCGACATGCAGGAGGCCCTCACCGAGGGCTCGCCGAAGGTGCACGAGGCGGGAAACAAGTCCTTCGTGTGGCCGTTCGTCCAGGGCGACATCGAGGCCGCGTTCCGCGACGCGCCGGTCGTGGTCGAGCGGACCTACCGGCAGCAGCGGCTGATCCCGTGCGCGATGGAGCCGCGCGCCACCGTCGCCGCGATCGTCGGCGACGAGGTCACGCTGTGGACCGCCACCCAGATCCCGCACGTGCTGCGGTTCCTGATCGCCGCCGTGCTCGGCATCCCCGAGCAGAACATCCGCGTGATAGCGCCCGACGTGGGCGGCGGTTTCGGGTCCAAGCTGCAGGTCACCGCCGAGGAATTCCTGTCGGTGCTGCTGACGCGCAAGATCGGCCGGCCGGTGAAGTGGACCGAGTCGCGCAGCGAGGGCAACCTGGCCGTGCACCACGGCCGCGACCAGATCCAGCGGATCAAGGTGGCGGCGGACGCCGACGGCCGGCTCCGCGGGCTGTCCGTGGACCTGCTCGCCGACATGGGCGCCTACCTGATGCTGGTCACGCCGGGCGTGCCGCTGCTCGGCGCGTTCATGTACAACGCCATCTACAAGATGGACGCCTACTCGTTCACGTGCACCGGCGTGTTCACGACCAAGACCCCCACCGACGCCTACCGGGGCGCGGGCCGGCCCGAGGCGACGTACGCCATCGAGCACATCATGGACGACCTGGCCGCCGAGCTCGGCGTGGACCCGCTCGAGCTGCGGAAGCGGAACTGGATCACGCACGAGGAGTTCCCCTTCACCACGATCGCCGGGCTCACCTACGACAGCGGCAACTACGAGGCGGCCACGGCCAAGGCGGTCGAACTGTTCGGCTACGACGACCTGCGCAAGGAGCAGGCCGCGCGGCGCGAGTCCGGCGACCCGGTACAGCTCGGCATCGGCATCTCGACCTTCACCGAGATGTGCGGGCTGGCCCCGTCGCGGATCCTGGGCGCGCTCGCCTACGGCGCGGGCGGCTGGGAGCACGCCGCGGTCCGGATGCTGCCCACCGGCAAGGTGGAGGTGGTCACCGGGTCGAGCGCGCACGGCCAGGGGCACGAGACGGCCTGGAGCCAGATCGTGGCCGACCGGCTCGGCGTGCCGTTCGAGGACGTCCGGGTGCTGCACGGCGACACGCTGGTGGCGCCGAAGGGCATGGACACCTACGGCTCGCGCTCGCTGGCCGTCGGCGGCATCGCCCTGGTCGGGGCGTGCGACAAGGTCATCGACAAGGCCAAGACGATCGCGGCGGGCCTGCTCGAGGTCTCGCCCGACGACCTGGAGTGGACGCCGGGCCGGTGGTCGGTGCGCGGCGACCCGGAGCAGGGCCGCACGATCGCCGAGATCGCGCTGGCCACGTTCGCCGCGCACAACCTGCCCGATGGCGTCGAGCCGTCGCTGGACTCCGAGGCCACCTACGACCCGAACAACTTCTCCTTCCCGCACGGCACGCACCTGTGCGCGGTCGAGGTGGACACCGAGACCGGGCAGGTCACGATCCGCTCCTACGTGGCGGTGGACGACGTCGGCGTGGTGGTGAACCCGCTCATCGTCGAGGGCCAGGTGCACGGCGGCCTGGCCCAGGGCATCGCCCAGGCGCTGTACGAGGAGGCCGCCTACGACGCCGACGGGAACCTGCTGACCACGACGCTGGCGGACTACCTGATCCCGTCCGCCGCCGACCTGCCCACGTTCGTAACCGAACGCACGCAGACCCCGTCGACGACCAACCCGCTCGGGGTCAAGGGCGTCGGCGAGGCCGGGACCATCGCCTCCACGCCCGCGGTGGTCGACGCGGTGATCGACGCCCTGCGCCCGCTTGGCGTCACGGACGTGCAGATGCCGTGCACCGCCGAGCGGGTCTGGCGAGCCATCAACGAGGCAACGGGAGGCACCCGATGATCCCAGCGAAGTTCGACTACGTGCGGCCCGCGTCGCTGGACGAGGCGGTCCAGGCCCTGGCCGGGGTCCGGGGCGACGAGGACGGCGCCAAGGTGATCGCTGGCGGGCAGAGCCTGCTGCCGTTGCTGCGGCTGCGGCTGGCCTATCCGGAATTGCTCGTCGACATCGGCGGGCTCGGCGAGCTTGCCGGCGTCCGCGATGCCGGGGACTCGCTGGTGATCGGCGCCATGACCACGCATTACTCGCTGATCCGCGATCCGCTCATCCGCGAGCACTGCGGGCTGATCGCCGCGACGGCGGCGACGGTCGCCGATCCCGCCGTCCGGCACCGCGGCACGATCGGCGGCTCGCTGGCGCACGCCGACCCGGCAGGCGACCTGCCCGCCGTGATCAGCGCGCTGGACGCCACGCTGATCGCGACCGGTCCCGGCGGGGAGCGGGAGATCGCCGCGGCCGACTTCTTCGTCGACTACCTCACCACCGCGCTGGCACCTGGCGAGATCCTGACCGCCATCCGGGTGCCCAAGCTCGGCCCCGGCTGGGGCTTCCGGTATGAGAAGTTCCAGCCGACCGCGCAGGCCTGGGCGATCGTCGGCGTTGCCGCGCTGGCCCGCAGGGACAACGGGCAGGTGGCCGAGGCGCGGATCGGGCTGACCAACATGGGCACGGTCCCGATCCGGGCGCGGGCCGCCGAGGCCGC
>JASHTQ010000677.1 GCA_030040475.1 Streptosporangiaceae bacterium | reverse complement strand
GCGTCGCGGTACGGCACGAA
Organism: Streptosporangiaceae bacterium; assembly: GCA_030040475.1. Next base: position 3,810 of record JASHTQ010000677.1, on the reverse strand, counting down.
CATCTCGGCGAACGAGAGCCGGTGCGCCACCTTACGGAGCCGCCCGGCGTCGGCGTACCCGACCTGGTGCAGCACCAGGCCCTCGCGGTAGTTGAAGCCGAGGCGCAGCTGCCAGTTCTGCCATGACAGCAGGTAGCCGTCCAGGGTGAAGCCGGCCCCGTCCGGCTGGGTGATCTGCAGCGGCGTGACCTCGCGCGGCGGGATCCCGGTCAGCTCGGGCAGGTACTCCCCCATCACGTCGGCCTCTGCGGTGATCTCCGGCGTGTCCTCGATCTCCAGCAGCGTCATGCTGTTCAGGTCGACGACCGGGTGCAGGCCGGTGACGTGATGGGCGTACGGGCTGCCCAGCTCGCTGCCGCGGTACCAGACGTCGGACCAGCCGATCCGCAGGCCGCGGTAGCGCTCGGGCACCAGCGCGGCGCCGTAGGCCCACATGTCCGTGAGCACCAGCGACATGTCGGTGATCCCGCGCCTGGCCAGCGCCTCGACGAGCACGGGATGGGCGCGGAGCATCTCGTCGCACTCGTGCCACTCGTCCACGGTCATGTTCGGCTGGATGCCCGGCAGGCGCTCCCACCCGGCAACCTCGTCGTTGGTCAGCGACACCACCGCCTGGTAGGCCTCGCCGTCGGCGCGGTCCCAGCAGACCACGATGGCCTCGCGCGGGGCCTGCGGATCGGCCTCCAGGTCCGCCAGCTCGTCCTTGGGCGGCTCCCTGAGCTCGATCGAGGCGAACCGCCAGCCGGCGCCGACGGCGCGGTCACGGCGGAGGATCGCCGCCGCCTGGCGGATCTCAGCCACGGTCAACGGGTCGAGGGGATGCGCCGGGTTGGTCACGATGGTTCCTCCGTATCCCGCGAGCAACAGCTTCTGGAGATTATCGTCGTGGAATGCATAGTGTGGACGCCACCACCGAGGCGATGATCAGGTCGGTGCTCGCCTACGCGGAGAACAGGCTGCGGCTCGACCCGGTCCCGCTCGACAAGGGCTCACGCGACCCGGCCGAGCTCGACGCGGCGCTGAACGGGCTGCTCGGCCGCGACCCGCACGACAGCGACCAGGTGCTCGGCGTGTACGCCTCGGTCATCGCGCCCGCGGTGATCTCGGCGGACAGCCCGCGCTTCCTCGGGTTCATCCCGGCCGCGCCGACGAAGGCGTCGCTGCTGTTCGACATGCTCATCTCGTGCGCGTCGATCCAGGGCATCTCCTGGCTGGAGGCGGCGGGGGCGATCCAGGCGGAGAACCAGGTGCTGCGGCTGATCGCCGACCGGGCCGGGATGCCGGCGTCGGCAGGCGGGTGCTTCGTCTCCGGCGGCTCGGCCGCGAACCTGTCCGCGCTCGTCGTGGCGCGGGAGACGGCGAAGCGGAAGGCCTCCGGCTCCGGCGCGGCGGCAACCGGCCGGCGGTGGCGGGTGGCGGTCGGCGAGGACGCGCATTCCTCGATCATCAACACGCTGAAGATCCTGGAGATGGACGCGCTCGTGGTGCGATCCGACGATCACCGGGTGACCGGGGCCGGGCTGCGGGCGGCCATCGAGGCGGACGGCGACCCCGGGTCCCTCGCGGCGGCCGTGGCCACCTCCGGGACGACGAACGCGGGCATCATCGACGACCTGAAGGGCGTTGCCGCCGTGGCGCGCGAGTACGGCCTGTGGTTCCACGTGGACGGCGCCTACGGCGGAGCGGGACTGTTCGCGCCCAGCGTCCGGTACAGGTACCAGGGCATCGAGCATGCCGACTCGTTCATCGTGGACCCGCACAAGTGGCTGTTCGCCCCGTTCGACTGCGCGGCGCTGCTGTACCGGGACCCGGCGCTCGCCCGGTCCGTGCACAAGCAGGACGCCTCCTACCTGGACGTCATCCACGACACGCCGGGCGAGTGGAACCCGACCGACTACGCCTACCACCTGACCAGGCGAGCCCGCGGCCTGCCGCTGTGGTTCTCGCTGTCGGTGTACGGGGTCGACGCCTACAGCGAGGCGATCGAGGCGGCCATCACCCTGGCCAGGCATACCGCGGCGGAGATCCTGGCCAGGGACAACCTCGAGCTGATCAGGGAGCCCGAACTCGGGGTGGTGCTGTTCCGCCGGCTCGGCTGGGACGCCGGGCAGTACACCCGGTGGGCCGACCGGCTGCTGCGGGACCAGGTCGCCTTCATCCCGCCAAGTGCGTGGGAGGGCGAGACCGTGGCACGGTTCGCGTTCCTGCATCCGCACACGTCGATGGACCTGGTCCGGCAGATCCTCGACCGGATGGACTGAGGTATTCGACCGGGCCGTTGAAGACATGACGGCGCGGACAGCGGATTCTCGCGCTGTCGAGCGGACCGTCGGTCGATTCGACCGTGTACCAGTACTCCACGGCGGCCGGCAGCCCGCACCTGACCGCGCCGCAGTCATCCATGTACGCCGGGCAGTCCAGGAACATCACGCCGGCCTGCATCTCGCCCTCCCGCTCACGATTCGGACTCGCTACGGCCTGGCCTCGAACACGGCGTTGAACGGCGTCTCGGCGGCCCGGCGGAAGCGGGTCAGGCCCGCCCGGGTGACCACGTCGCGGATCCGGGCCTCGCCGGCCTGGGCGCCGAGAGCCAGCCCGACCTCCTGCGACAGCGACGCGGGGGTGCACAGCAGGGTCGAGAAGCCGTAGAAGGTCCGCCCGACGGGGTTGATGTTGTCCTCGACCCGGTCGCCGGCGATCGGCTCGACGATCATCCACGTGCCGTCGGCCGCCAGGGACTGGCGCACGTGCCGGGCGGCTCCTACCGGATCGCCCATGTCGTGCAGGCAGTCGAAGGTGGTGACCAGGTCGTACCCGGTACCGGAAGAGGAGGACGCCGGCGCGACCTCGAACCGGACCCGGTCGCTCACGCCCGCCTCGGCTGCCCGCTTGCGCGCGGTCGTGATCGAGCCCTCGTGATAGTCGGATCCGACGAACGTCGAGGCGGGAAAGGCTCGCGCCATCAGGATCGTCGACGCGCCGTGGCCGCAGCCCACGTCCGCCACCGTCGCGCCGCGCTGGAGCTTGTCGACAACTCCGTCCAGCGCAGGCAGCCACTCGGCGACGAGATGGGCGTTGTACATGGTGCGGAAGAACCGCTCGACGCCGTCGAAGACGTCCTGGCCGTGCTCGTGCCACCCGACCCCCTGGCCGGCCTTGGCCGCCTCGGTGATCCTGGGTGCGTCGAGCACAGAGCCGAACGCGGTCTGGAAGAAGCCAGGCAGGTACGCGGGGCATGACTCGTCGGTCAGCGCCGCGGCGTGCTCGGCAGGCAGGCTGTACCGCCCGCTGTCCGGGTCGTAGTCGACGTAGCCCCCCGCGGACTGCTGGTTGAGCCACTCGCGCACGTACCGCTCGGCGGTTCCGGTGCGCTGGGCCAGTTCGGCAGGTGTCAGCGGGCCGGCGCCGGCCAGTGCCCGGTACAGGCCGAGCCGGTCGCCCATCACGACCAGCGCGGTGTTGAGGGTCGCGCCGACCTCGTCGACTGCTTTGAAGACGAAGCCCATCAGCTTCTCCATGTCGATGGCGGCCGGCTGCTCGGTGGTGGTCATCTATCTCCTCCTCGTGGGATGGGTTCCTGCCGGAAACGTAGGCTGCGCCCGGGTCCCCTCGCTTCCGGGCGGGCCCCTAGTCCGGACCTAGCCGGTCATGGCTTTGTACCGGGTGGCTTCGTACACTCGGCTCATGTTGGTCGGCCGCGACGAGGAACAGCAGGCCCTCGTACGGCTGCTTGACGATGCGCGCGCGGGCCGCAGCGGCGTGCTCGCCATCAGCGGAGAGGCCGGCATCGGCAAGTCGGCGCTACTCGCC
>JASHTQ010000676.1 GCA_030040475.1 Streptosporangiaceae bacterium | reverse complement strand
CTGGCCGAGGCCGTCAAGTCCACGCTCGGCCCCAAGGGCCGCAACGTCATCCTGGAGAAGATCACCGGCTCGCCCGTGGTCACCAACGACGGCGTGACGATCGCGCGGGAGATCCACCTCAAGGACCAGTTCGAGAACATGGGCGCGCAGCTGGTCAAGGAGGCGGCGATCAAGACCAACGACATCGTCGGCGACGGCACCACCACCGCCACGGTGCTCGCCCAGGCGATCGTCAGGGAAGGGATGCAGGCGATCGGGGACGGCGCCAACCCGGTGCTCGTCAAGCGCGGGATCGACATGGCCGTCGGCCGGCTCGTCGACTACCTGCAGACGGTCGCGCACCCGATCACCACCGAGGAGGACTACCAGCGGGTGGCGGCGATCTCGGCGAACGACGACGACGCGGTCGGGCGCATCATCGCCAAGGCGCTGTACACGGTCGGCGACGGCGGCATCGTCACGGTCGAGGACGCGCCGCTGCCCGGGATGTCCGTCGACTTCGTCGAGGGGTTCGAGTTCGACAACGGCTACCTGTCGCCCTACATGGTGACCAGGCCCGCCAGCCTCGAGGCGATCGTCGACGACCCGTACATCCTGCTGTGCAGCGAGAAGATCACCAAGGTCCAGCAGCTGATGCCGCTGCTCGACAAGATCATGCGGGCGCCGCGGCCGCTTGTCATCATCGCCGAGACCGTTGAGGGCACGGCGCTGTCGATGCTCGTGCACAACCACGTGAACGGCATCTTCCAGTGCGTCGCGGTGCGCGCGCCCGGGTTCGGCGACCGCAGGCTGCACAAGCTCGAGGACATCGCCACGCTGACCGGCGGCGCGGTGTACAGCAAGCACTCGGGGTTCACGCTGGAGACGATGACCGCCGAGCAGCTCGGCCGGGCCAGGCAGATCCGGGTGACGGCGGACCAGACGACGATCATCGGCGGCGACGGCACCGCGGACGCGATCGCGTTCCGCCTCGACCAGCTGCGGGCCGAGCTCGAGCGGGCCACCTTCGGGGCCGACGAGGACGTGCTGACCGAGCGGATCGGCGCGCTGTCCGGCAAGGTCGCGGTGATCAGGGTCGGCGCCCCGACGTCCGCGGAGCTGAGGGAACTTCGGCACCGGGTCGAGGACGCGCTGTCCGCCACCCGCGCCGCCATGGCCGAGGGCATCGTGGCAGGCGGCGGCGCCGCGCTGCTGCACTCCATCCCCGCGCTCGACGACCTGGATGTCAGCGGCGACTACGCGACCGGCGCCGACATCGTCCGCCGGGCGCTGAGCGAGCCGGCCTACCTCATCGCCGCCAACGCCGGGTACAAGGCCGCTGAGATCGTGGCCCAGACCGCCGACATGGGGGTCGATGACGGGTTCGACGCGCTCATAGGCCAACATGGAAACATGATCGAGATGGGTGTCATCGACCCGCTCCGGGTCGTCCGGTCGGCGCTGCAGAACGGCGCGTCGGTGGCGGGCCTGCTGCTCACGACCAACACGCTGGTCGCCGAGGAGCAGACGCCGTGGGGCGGCAGCCGGGCGCTGATGACCGAGTTCGGCTCGCTGGACGAGGGCCTGCACCAGCCGTCTCCTGACTCGAGCACGCCCCAGTCCCTGGGCCTCGGCCCCTCCGTGGGCTGACCCTTTGGCCGATGCCCTCCCGCTCGCCCGGCAGGTGGTGGCCGGGGACGACACGTCCGGCGCGGAAGCCCGTGTCATCCTGGCCGCCGAGATGGCCCTGTCGGGCAAGCGCCGCGGGATCCGGGCGGTGCTGCCGTTCCTCGGGCCCGCGTTCATCGCGGCCGTCGCCTACGTCGATCCCGGCAACTTCGCCACCAACATGGCGGGCGGATCGCGATTCGGGTACTCGCTGCTGTGGGTGGTGCTGGCCGCGAACCTGATGGCCATGCTCGTCCAGTCGATGAGCGCCAAGCTCGGCATCGCGACCGGCCGCAGCCTGCCCGAGCTGTGCAGGGACCGGTTCCCCTTCCGGGTCGTGGTGCTGCTGTGGCTGCAGGCCGAGGCGATCGCCATGGCCACCGACCTGGCCGAGTTCGTCGGCGCGGCGCTCGGCCTGCACCTGGTGTTCGGCCTGTCGCTGTGGGTCTGTGCCGCGCTGACCGGCCTGGCCGCCTTCGTCATCCTGGGCCTGCAGGTGGGCGGGTTCCGCAGGCTCGAGGCGACGATCACCGCGCTGGTGGCGGTGGTGGTGCTGGCGTTCGGGCTCGAGGTGCTCAGGAGCAGCCCGTCCGGCGCGGGGGTGGCGCGCGGGCTGTTCGTGCCGCAGTTCTCCGGCGGGGGCTCCGCGCTGCTCGCGGTCGGCATCGTCGGCGCGACCGTCATGCCGCACGTGATCTACCTGCATTCCTCGCTCACCCAGAAGCGGATCGTCGGCGCCACCCCGGCCGCGCGCCGCAGGATCTTCCGGTTCGAGATGATCGACATCTCGATCGCGATGGGGGTGGCGGGCGTCATCAACCTGGCCATGCTGGCCACCGCCGCGGCGGTCTTCCACGCCCGCGGCCTGCTCGGCGCCGGGAGCAACTTCGGGCAGGTGTTCGACGACCTCAACCGCTACCTCGGCGCGCACAGCGGGCTGATCTTCGGCGTTGCGCTGCTCGCCTCGGGGATCGGCTCGTCCTGCGTCGGCACGATGTCCGGCCAGGTGGTCATGCAGGGCTTCATCCACCGCCAGATCCCGGTCTTCGCCCGCCGGGCGATCACCATGATCCCGGCGCTCGTGCTGATCGGCGTCGGCTTCGACCCGACCAGGGCGCTGGTCCTCAGCCAGGTCTTCCTCTCCTTCGGCATCCCGTTCGCGCTCGTCCCGCTGCTTGTCTTCACCGGCAGCAGGGAGCTGATGGGGACGCTGGTGAACCGCCGCCCGATGATGCTGGCGGCAGGCCTGGTCACCGCGGTGATCATCGCGCTGAACGTCTACCTGCTGGCCACGGCGTGATCCTTGCCGCGGCCCGGGGAGGCGTGATCCTTGCCGCGGCCCGGGGCGGCGTGATCCTTGCCGCGGCCCGGGGCGGTGTGACCCGGGCGGTGCCTTCGCCGGCCGCGGCGTAATCTGCCGGTATGAGTCCCATCTCGCGCGGATTTCACGGGCGGCGGCGGGAGGCGGCTACCGCCGCCCGGGTGCCGCCTGGCCAGTACCTGACGCATGATTTCCCAGTGCTGTCCGCCGGGCCGACCCCGCACACGGCGCTGGCGAAGTGGACGTTCTCCCTCGAGGGCGGCCGCGAGCCGAAGCGGTGGAGCTGGCAGGAATTCCAGGCGCTGCCGGCGGAGACCGTCACGGTGGACATCCACTGCGTGACCAGGTGGTCCAAGCTCGACACCACCTGGCGGGGCGTGTCGCTCGACGTGCTGCTGGACTTCGTCGGCTACGACCACCCGTACGCGCTGGCGTTCTGCGACGGCGGGTACACGACCAACGTGCCGGTGGCGGACCTGACCGGCGGGAAGGCCTGGGTCGCGTTCGGCTACGAGGGCGGCCCGCTGGCGGCCGAGCACGGCGGGCCCGCGCGGCTGCTCGTCCCGCACCTGTACTTCTGGAAGAGCGCCAAGTGGGTGCGCGGGCTGCGGCTGCGGGACACCGACCAGCCGGGCTTCTGGGAGACCTACGGCTACAACATGTACGGAGACCCATGGCGGGAACAGCGGTACGCGGGCGACTGACCTGGCAGACCGCCACGGTCTCCTCGGTCACGGCCGAGACGGCCTCGGTGCGCACGATCGTTCTCAGCGTGCCTGACTGGCCCGGGCACCGGGCCGGGCAGCACCTGGACGTCAGGCTCACCGCCGAGGACGGCTACCAGGCCGAGCGCTCCTACTCGATCGCCTCCGCGCCGGGCGAGCCGCTGGCGATCACCGTGGAGCGGCTGGAGGACGGCGAGGCCTCCCCGTACCTGACGCAGGAGCTGCGAGCCGGCGACGAGATGGAGGTGCGCGGCCCGATCGGCGGCTACTTCGTCTGGGAGCCGGAGGTGGGCGGGCCGCTGCTGCTCGCGGCCGGCGGCTCGGGGGTCGTCCCGCTGCGGGCCATCCTGCGGCGCCGGATCATGGCCGGCAGCCCGGTTCCTGTCCGGCTGCTGTACTCCTCGCGCAGCTGGCCGGACGTCATCTACCGCGACGAGCTGTCGCGTCCCGAGCCGGGCGTTTCTGTCATCCACACGCTGACCCGGTCCCATCCGGACGGCTGGACCGGGTACACGCGGCGGGTGGACGCGGCCATGCTCGCGGAGGTCGCGTTCCGCGCCGCCGAGGGGGCGCTCGCGTACGTGTGCGGGCCGACGAACTTCGTGGAGGCCGTGGCGGCCGGCCTGGTGGGGCTCGGCTACCCGGCGGGGCGGGTGAAGACGGAGCGCTTCGGCGCGACCGGGCAGTGACGACGGGCCGGCCGGCTGAGTCGGCCGGCCCTGAGGGAGGCGGCGATGCTGGGACCCCTTGACGGCGGCGTCCTCGACGGGAACGCGATCGGCGGGCTGTTGATGTCGCTGTTCGGCACCGATATGACCGCGGCGACGGGCACCTGCGGCTGCTGCGGCGCGGTCGCCCAGGTGGCCGAGCTTGCGGTCTACCAGTCCGGCCTCGGCACGGTGGCGCGCTGCCGGACGTGCGACGGAGTGCTCATGGTCTTCGTCAAGGTCCGCGGCGTCACCTGCGTCGACCTGCAGGGGCTGGCCAGCCTCCGGCGCGCGGCCGTTTCATGATCGTGGCCAGGATTCGGTCATATTTACATAAAACTGGCCATGATCATGAACGGTGTCCGGAGTGTCAGAACGCGGGTGGGTGGGGTACCACGGCTCGTTCTGGATAAAGGATCTTTATCTAGGGCTGCTTGGCGCGGACGGCGGCTTCTACTCGGTCGCCTAGGGTCTTGTCGACGTTGCGCCAGTAGGCGAAGGCGCGCTGCAGGACGGGCTCGCTCACGCCGTCCAGCAGGTGGCCGGCGATGTTGGCGACCAGGCGGTCGCGGGCGGCGTCGTCGAGGACCTCGCGGACCATCGTGCCCGGCTGGCCCCAGTCGTCGTCGTCCGCGCGCAGGGTGTAGGCGGAGCGGACCAGGTCGCCGTCGGCGTACCAGTAGTCGGGCTGGTAGTGCTCGGTGTCGGCGCGCGGGCCGCCCTTGGAGTTGGGCGCGTAGACCGGGTCGGAGACGTTGCGGATCCGCATCGCGCCGTCCTTGCTGTAGGAGTGCACAGGGACCTTCGGGGCGTTGACCGGGATCTGCTTGTAGTTGACGCCGAGCCGGGCGCGGTGCGCGTCGGCGTAGGAGAAGCCGCGGGCCAGCAGCATCTTGTCCGGGCTCAGCGCGATGCCGCGGACCAGGTTGTTCGGCTCGAACGCGGCCTGCTCCATCTCGGTGTGGTAGTCGGTCAGGTTGCGGTCCAGGGTGAGCCGGCCGACCTCGACGAGCGGGTAGTCCGAGTGCGGCCAGACCTTGGTCAGGTCGAACGGGTTGAACCGGTAGGTCCTGGCGTCCTCGAACGGCATGATCTGCATCTTCAGCGTCCAGCTCGGGTACTCCCCGCGCCCGATCGCGGCGTACAGGTCGCGCTGGTGGTAGTCGGCGTCAGCGCCGGCCAGGCGGTCGGCCTCGTCCTGGGTCAGGAACTCGATGCCCTGGTCGGTCTTGAAGTGGTACTTCACCCAGAACTTCGCGCCCGCCGCGCTGATCCACAGGTACGTGTGGGAGCTGTAACCGTTCATGTGCCGCCAGCTCCGCGGGATGCCGCGGTCCCCCATCAGCCAGGTCACCTGGTGCGCCGACTCCGGCGACAGCGTCCAGAAGTCCCACTGCATGTCGTGGTCGCGCAGGTTGCTGTCGGCGCGGCGCTTCTGCGAGCGGATGAAGTGCTGGAACTTCAGCGGGTCGCGGACGAAGAACACCGGGGTGTTGTTCCCGACCATGTCGTAGTTGCCCTCGGTGGTGTAGAACTTCAGCGCGAACCCGCGCGGGTCACGCCAGGTGTCGGGGCTGCCCCGCTCCCCGGCCACGGTGGAGAACCGGATCAGCGTGTCCGTCCGCGTGCCCGGCTGGAACACCGCCGCCATCGTGTACGCGCTGACGTCGTTCGTCACCTCGAAATGGCCGAACGCGCCGCCGCCCTTGGCGTGCGGCTGGCGCTCGGGGATCCGCTCGCGGTTGAAGTTGGCCATCTGCTCGATCAGGTAGTGATCCTGCAGCAGGACCGGGCCGTCGGGGCCGACGGTCAGCGAGTGCTCGTCGCTTTCGACCGGCGCACCGGCGTCGGTGGTGGTCGGCTTGAGTTCTGTCATCGCTGTGCCTCCTCGTGTTGGACGGGGCGTCGGCAACCCGCGCCCGGCGGGCGTGAATTACCGGCCCGTGCCCGGCGAGGTCCCTCATAAACATGCTGCCACCGGGCAATCCTCGGGGGCGGCCGGCCCCTAGGATCGTGTCAACGACGGACCCGGGAGGGCAGCATGCCTACGGTGCAAGCGAACGGAATCGACGTCTACTACGAGGTGCAGGGCGAGGGCGAGCCGATGGTCCTCATCCCGTACCTGGCGGCCGACCAGGCGTGCTACGCGTTCCAGGTGGCCGATTACGCCAAGCACTTCACCTGCTATTCCGTCGACTTGCGCGGAGCGGGCCTGTCCGGCAAGCCGGAGGGGGAGTACACGACCGAATTGTTCGCCGACGACGTGGCCGCGTTCATGGACGCGACGGGGATCGGGCAGGCGCACGTGTTCGGCGTGTCGCTGGGCGGGGCTACCGGGATGTGGCTGGCCGGCAAGCACCCGGAGCGGGTCAAGACGCTGTCGCTGCACAGCACCTGGGACGCGAGCGACCCGTTCCTGCGCGCCGTGGTGAACACCTGGCGGGTGGAGGCGGAGGGGCTTGGCAGCGTGACCGAGATGGTCATCCAGGGGATCTTCCCCTACTGCTTCACCCCGGAGCTTTACGCGGCCAAGCCGGAGTACATCGAGTCGCTCGCCGACTTCGTCCGCAGCCGGCCGATGCCGCCGGTGGATGCGCTCATACGGCAGTCGGGCGCCGTGCTCTCGCATGACGCCCGTAGCGTGCTGCCCTCGATCACGGCGCCTACCTTGATCACGTTCGGGCGGTACGACACCGTCTGCTCGACGCGGTTCGCCGCCCCGCTGACCGACGCGATCGCCAATTCCGAGGTCCTGGTGTTCGAGGACTGCGCGCACGCGGCGATCTACGAGGACGTCGAGGGCTTCAACACCCAGACCCTGGACTTCCTGCAGCGCCACTCGGGCTGATTGCCTGGGGGCGGGGCCGGTAGGGCACGATAGGCGGCATGGATGACTCTTATACCAAGCTGAGCCGGGGCGCGGCGTCGGAGGCGGTGAGCGGTCTTGGCTGGCGGCTCGTCCTCGGCGAGCTGCGCACGGAGGTGCTGACCGGATCGCTGCCGCTGGCCGCGGACGTGGCCGCCCGGGCGGCGGCGGTGCCGGGAGCCGACGGGCACCTGCGGATGGACGTGCGCGCGGACCGGGTGATCCTGTCGGTGCAGACGGCGGCGATCGGGTGGGTGACGCCGCACGACGTGGAGCTGGCACGGCAGATCTCGGCCGCGGTGCAGGGCGACTTCCGGCGGCCGACCGAATCTGCTGCCACGCCCAGGGCCACGCAGGCGCTCGAGATCGGGATCGACGCGATGGACATCCCGGCGATCAGGCCGTTCTGGAAGGCGGTGCTCGGCTACCGGGACGAGCCGGGACGTTCGGGGCCTGTGAACGGGCTCGTCGACCCGCTCGGCGAGGGTCCCGCGGTCTGGTTCCAGCAGATGGACGCGCCGCGACCGCAGCGCAACCGGATCCACCTGGACGTGAACGTGCCGGACGACGAGGCGCCCGGGCGGATCGAGGCCACGATCGCGGCGGGCGGCAAGCTGACCTACGACGCGGAGGCGCCCGCGTTCTGGGTGCTCGCCGACCCCGAGGGCAACGAGGCGTGCATCTGCACCTGGCAGGGCCGCGACTAGGTGCCCAGCTATGAGGAGCTCGAGGCCGCGGCGCTGGCGGCGCCGTTTTCCGGGTGGGACTTCTCCTGGCTGATGCGGCGGTCGAGCACCGAGCCGCTGCCGTGGAGCTACCGGCGGGAGGTGGCGCGCTACGCGCGCCACGCGGGCTCGGCGGCGACCATGCTGGACATGGGGACCGGCGGCGGCGAGGTGCTGTCGCGGGTGTGGTCGCGGCTCGGGTCAGGGTCGGGGTCGGGGTCCGGGGCGGGGTCCGGGTGTTGGCCGGCCAGGGCGGTGGCGACCGAGGCCTGGCCGCCGAACGTGCCGGTGGCGGCGGCGCGGCTGCGGCCGCTCGGCATCCCGGTGGTGCAGAACGAGGACCCGCCTGACAACACGGCGCCGGACGGCTCCGGCGGCCGGCTGCCGTTCAGGGACGGGGCCTTCGGGCTGGTGATCAACCGGCACGAGGCGTTCCGGGCCGCTGAGGTGAGCCGGGTGCTTGCGCCGGGCGGCGCGTTCGTCACCCAGCAGGTGGACTTCAGCAGCTACGAGGGGCTGTACCGGCTGCTTGGCCTGGCCGTCCCGGCGCAGCGGGACAGCTGGCTGCCGGTGGCGCGGCAGCAGGTTACCGAGGCCGGGCTGCGGGTGGTCACCGCGATCGCCGGCGAGGAGGTCCAGCACTTCAACGACGTGGCGGCGGTGATCTACTACCTGCGCGTGATCAGCTGGGCGATCCCCGGCTACTCGCTGCCGGCACACCGGGAGCGGCTGCGGGCGGCGTGGGCGGACCGCGGCCGCTGGCCGGTCACCAACCTGCAGCGCCGGTTCCTGCTTGTGGCCATCAGGGACGGGGTGGTCAGGGGGTCTGGGGCTGGCGGGCGTAGCGGAGCAGGGGGCCGGCGGTGAAGAACAGGGCGATGGCGGCGGCGAGCAGGCCCAGGACCATCGGGCGGTGCAGGTCGGCGAGGAGGTAGCCGCCGCGGGGGATGTCGTGGGAGAAGACGCCCACGACGTCGGAGGCGGGGCGGGCCGGGGAGTCGGGGGCGTTGTTGGCGTCGCCCTTGGTCACG
>JASHTQ010000675.1 GCA_030040475.1 Streptosporangiaceae bacterium | reverse complement strand
ATCCACCGTGCCATCGAGATCTACCGCGCGCTGCTGGCCGGCGGCGTGGTGGAGCGGCTGGACGAGGCGGACCCGGAGGGCCGGATGGTGCGGCTCACCGTGGACCTGCAGTTCGACTTCGCGCTCAACCAGCCGCTGTCGCCGTTCGCGCTGGCCGCCATCGGCCTGCTCGACCGCGACGACCCCGGATACCCGCTTGACGTGGTGTCGGTGATCGAGTCGACGCTGGACGACCCGCGGCAGGTGCTGTCCGCGCAGCAGTTCCGTGCTCGCGGCGAAGCGGTAGCCCAGATGAAGGCGGACGGCATCGCGTACGAGGAGCGGCTCGACCTGCTCGACGCGGTTACCTATCCCAAGCCGCTGCAGGACCTGCTCGAGGGCGCGTACGACATCTACCGTCGCGGCCACCCCTGGGTGCTCGACTACCCGGTGTCGCCGAAGTCGGTGGTCCGCGACATGTACGAACGCGCGCTGACCTTCACCGAGTTCGTCGGCTTCTACGGGCTGTCCCGCTCCGAGGGCCTGGTACTGCGCTACCTGGCCGACGCCTACAAGGCGCTCCGCCAGACGGTGCCCGACGAGGCGAAGACGGAGGAGCTTGCCGACCTGATCGAGTGGCTCGGCGAGATCGTCCGCCAGGTCGACTCCAGCCTGCTCGATGAGTGGGAGCGGCTGCGCAACCCGCTGGCCGATCCGGCCGACCGGTCGCAGGCGCGGTCGGCCACGGTCACGTCCAACCTCCGCGCGTTCCGGGTGCTGGTGCGCAACGCGCTGTTCCACCGGGTCAAGCTGGCCGCGCTCGGCCACCACCACGAACTCGGCGAGCTGGATTCGGCCAGCGGCTGGGATGCCGACGCCTGGGCGGACGCGCTTGACGGCTACTTCGAGCTGCACGACGAGATCGGCACCGGCCCGAACGCGCGTGGTCCGGGGTTGCTCATCATCGACGAGCGGCCGGGAAGCTGGGCCGTCCGGCAGATCTTCGACGATCCCGCCGGCGATCACGACTGGGGCATCAGCGCCGTCGTCGACCTGGCCGCCTCCGACGAGGCGGGCTCGGCCGTGCTCCGGGTCACCGACGTGGGGCAGCTGTAGCCGGACGGACGCGCCTGGGAAGCCTGGTCAGGCGCCTGGGTGCGGATCCCAGATGCCAGGGACCTCGTAGGCCTCGTCGTCGCCTGGCCACGGCGGCATCGTCACGCCGACCACGGTGAGCGGGCCGCCGCCGGAGGCACGGAACTGGAACTGCGTGCCGACCGGGATGGACACGCAGGTGCCGGGTGCCAGCGCGACCGTCGCCTGCCGCTCGCCCTGGCGGCGCCACATCTGGCCCTGCCCGTGCAGGACGTACCAGATCTCGTCGACCGTCCGGTGGGTCACGGCCCGGGAGACCCGGCCGGGTCCCAGCTCGAAGTGGGCCATCGAGCCCCGGCCCAGGTGCAGCAGCTCCCGCACGTCCGAGCCGTCGGGCGCGGCGGCGTCGGGGCTGGCTGGCAGCTGCATGGTATCGAAATCATCAGCCATGACGCCTCCGGGTCGGGCCTGGTTCTTCGCTGTGGATGTCGCAGCCAGGTCGGCGGGCCGGGGTTTTCCGAGCACCCGGGCGGCCGGTGTATCGGTTCAGGCATGGTCGCCGGTATCGCGGGCGGCGGCTTGCTCAGGGGCGGTGAGCGGTTCGAGCAGGTCGACGAGCGGCTGCTGGCCGAAGTAGCGGGCCCAGCCGAGCGGGGTCGAGTCGAAGCGGCGGTCGCGGATGCCGGGATCGGCGCCGAGGCGCAGCAGGGTCCGGGCGAGCTCGACGTTTCCGTCCTCCGCGGCCTTGTGCAGCGCCGTTTGCCAGGGCTGGTCGCTCGGCACGTCGGTGCGGCCCCTGGCGTTGACGTCAAAGCCGAGCTCGGCGAGGATCTCCACGGCCTGCGGCCGGCCGCAGGCGGCCGCCCAGGTCACCAGCGCCGGCCGGGCCGCGCGGACCTGGCCGGCGAGCCCGGGATGCTCGTGTTGCAGCCGGTCGACCCCGGGCCGGTCGGCGGCGAGGACCGCGGCGATGAAGGCGCCGGCCGGATCGAGGTCCAGCGGCGGCGCGCCGTGCGCCACCAGGAAGTCGACCAGGTCGAGATGGCCGGTGGTGGCCGCCACCGAGGTGACCGTGCTGCCGTCGTCGAACGGCGACGCCACGTCGACGCCCTGGCCGACGAGCAGCCGGACCCGCCGCGTCAGGCCGTGGGTGATGGCCCAGGCGAGCTCGCCGCGGAGCATCTGGCCGGGCGCCTCGAGGTCATCGGCGAGCCGCCTGCGCCACGGCCCGCCGTCACCGGTGCCGAGGCCGAACTCGAACAGGAGCTCCAGGTGATCGTTGCCCGGCCCGAACATCCGGTTGTACAGCGCCTGGCCGTCGTTCGGGTTGGCGCCCGCCTCGAGGAGCAGGCGGGCAAGGGCGAGCGAATGCGGATGCCTGGGCTGGCGGACCGGCCCGAGTTCCCCCTCGCCGAAGACCCCGGTCAGCACCGTGAACGGGGTGGGCAGGCCCCGGAAGAGATAGCCCGCGTTCGGGTCCGCGCCCGCGTCGAGCAGCAGCCGGGCCGCCCCGAGCACCGCTTCCTCGGTGACCGCCGGGTCGTGGCGAGAGTAGGCAAGGTAGAACAGCGGCTCCCACCGGTAGGGGCCGCCCTCGCGCCGGGCGGCGGCCGGGTCGGCGGCCAGGATGCGCCGCAGCGCCCCGACGTCGGCGGCCGCCGCGGCGGCGTACACGCTGTCCTGGGTGATCTCGGGATGCTCGGCGAGCAGCCGGCGTCCCTGCGCCCGCTGCCCCGGCTCGTCCTCGCCGAAGTACAGGCAGACCAGGCGCAGGAAGGCGTCGGCCAGGCCCGAGGCGTCGGGCAGGCGGTCGGGGAACCGGCTGTAGCGCTCGGCCACCTCGACCCGGCGCGTGAGGCGCGTCCAGCTGGTGAAGCCGTAACGGCGGGCCAGGACCAGCTGCGCGGCATGCAGCGGGAACTCCCCCGCCGGATCGCGATCCGGGTAGTGCTCGGCGACCTCGGCGAGCGCCGCCTGATCACCGGCCAGGACGCCTCGGCGCAGGTCTTGGGCCTGCTTGCGGAGCTGGGCGAGGCTGGGCTCTTCGGGCAGCGGGATGACCGGCATCGCCACTCCACTGTAGGTGATCACCCAGGGAAGGCGCCGCCGGCCCTAACCTTCAGTAGGCCGCAGGGGTATTCCTGATGATGATGAGGCTGGCGATCTTGCCGTCGCGGACGGTGAAGTAGTTGGTGAGGATGAGCTCGTCGGGCAGGTTCGTCTTGTCGTAGTCGCCGTCGTAGCGAGCGCGGACGATGGTGGTGCCGTGGTGCTCGATGGCCTCGGTCACGGCCATCGTCACCCGGTCGCCGACCAGTTCCCTGGCGACCCAGCGGCGGATCGCCTCGACGCCCCAGAACTCCCGGTGGACGTCGTTGACCAGCGCGTCGGCGGCGAAGGTCGCGACGATGGCGTCCTCGTCGAACGCGTTGACGGCGGCGACATGCGCGGCGAGCACGGTGTCGGCGGCGACCACGGTGTCGGCGGCGACCACGGTGCTGTCGGCGAGCACGGCGCTGTCGGCGAGCACGGTGTCCGGGGCGGCTGCGGTGTCTGTCATGATCTGTCTCCCTCGCGAGTGGCTGTTGACTCCACCCTCGCGGCTCCCGTTGCCGGAGGGTCAACCCCGAGTTCCGCGGTTGACCCTCCTGCCCGGGGAGGGTTGAGAATGGCCTGGTGACAGCGGGGCTGACGGTCGGCGAATTCGCCAGGATCACGCACCTGAGCGTGAAGACGCTGCGGCACTACCATCAGGTGGGGCTGCTCGAGCCCGCCGACGTGAACCCGGATACGGGCTACCGGTACTACGCCGCCGACCAGGTCCCGACCGCGCAGGTCATCCGCAGGCTGCGGGATCTGGAGATGCCGGTCGCCGAGGTCAAGGCGGTGCTGACCGCGCCCGACCCGCCGGCCCGCAACGCGCTGATCGCCGCGCACCTCGACCGGCTTGAGGCGGAGCTCGCGCAGACGCGCGCCGCCGTCGACTCGCTGCGCAACCTGCTGCGGCGGCCGACGGCGGCCGCGATCGTGCACCGCAGCGTCCCCGCCACCCCGGCGGCCGGCATCGCGGCGGTGGTCGACCGCGCCGACATCTTGGCCTGGTGGCAGGGCGTGCTCGGCGAGCTGCATGCCACCGTCCGGGCTCAGCGGCTGCACGCCACAGGTCCCAGCGGCGGGCTGTACGCGAGCGAGATATTCACCCGCGACCGCGGCCACGCGACCGTATTCGTCCCGGTGCAGGGCGACGTGCGCGCCATCGGCCGGGTAACGCCGGTCGTCATCCCGGCCGCCGAACTGGCCATCATCAGCCACCACGGCCCGCTCCACGACGCC
>JASHTQ010000674.1 GCA_030040475.1 Streptosporangiaceae bacterium | reverse complement strand
GAGGCGCTGGAGCTGTGCAGCTCCTTCTACTCCCGCCCGGCCGACTGGCGGGAGCTGATGGAGGTGCTCGGCATCTCGGCCAAGGCCAGGACCCCGTTCCGCAAGCTGTCCGGCGGCCAGCAGCAGCGGCTGTCGATCGCGATGGCGCTGGTCGGCAGCCCGCGGGTGGCGGTGCTCGACGAGCTGACCACCGGCCTGGACCCGCAGGCGCGGCGGGACACCTGGGACCTGATCGAGGCCGTGCGCGACCGCGGGGTCACGATCGTGCTCGTCACCCACTTCATGGAGGAGGCCGAACGGCTGTGCGACCGGGTGGCGCTCATCGACGCGGGCCAGGTGGTGGCGCTCGACACCCCGGCCGCGCTGGCGGAGCGGGTCGAGACCGAGCAGCGGATCCAGTTCCGGCCGTCCGTTCCGGTCGATGACGGGCTGCTCGAAGGCCTGCCGGAGGTCACGAGCGTCATCCACAGGGGCGATGTCGTGGTGGTCACCGGCACCGGCAACGCGCTGAACGCGGTCATCTCCGTGCTGGCGCGCAACCAGATCGTGGCCGAGCAGCTGCGGGTGGAGCAGGCCAGCCTGGAGGACGCGTTCCTCGCGTTCACCGGCAGGCACTCGGGCGCCGGCGGCGAGCAGGGCGCGACGGCACAGGGAAAGGGGCGATGACGATGACGGGCATGACGATGACGGCGCCTGCCGCGCGCGGGCGTTCGGCGCTGACGCAGCTGACGATCACCGAGCTCAGGCTGTTCACCAGGGGCAGGGCGGGTGTGGGCCTGGGGATCAGCGTCGGCGTCCCGCTGCTGCTGATGATCATCTTCGGCAGCATCCACTCGTTCAACACGCCGGTCGGCAAGTTCGGCGGGCTTACCACGCTCGACGTGTACGTGCCGATCCTGCTGGTGTTCGCGGTGGCGCTGATGTCGCTGGTGGCGATGCCTGCCACGCTGGCCGGCTACCGGGAGCTCGGCTACCTGCGCCGGCTGAAGACCACTCCGGCCGGGCCTGGCCGGGTGCTTGCCGCCCAGCTCGCGGTCAAGCTCGCGGTCGCGGCGATCACCGTGATCGTGCTGCTTGCCGTGGCAAGGGGCGGGTACGGCGTGCCGGTCCCGCGCCAGGTCGGCGGGTTCGTCGTGGCCGGCCTGCTCGCCGCCGCGGCGCTGATGGCGGCGGGGCTGTTCGTCGCCGCGGTGGCGCCCAACGCCGGCACCGCCCGCGGCATCGGGGCGATCTTGTTCTACCTGATGATGTTCTTCGCCGGGCTCTGGCTCCCGATCCCGGACATGCCGGCGGTGCTGCAGCACATCAGCCACGCCACCCCGCTGGGCGCCGCGGTGCCCGCGCTGCAGAACGCGACGCTCGGGCAGTGGCCGACCTGGCTGCAGCTGGTGACGATGGCGGGCTACGCGGTGGCGTTCGGGCTGGCCGCCGCCAGGTTCTTCCGCTGGGAGTAGATTGAGGGCAGATGAACAGCCTGGGATCGCGTTACCAGCTAGGCACATGGCGGCAGGGGGCGCCTGCCAGGGGGACGTACACGCAGCTCGTCATCCTCGGCGCCGCTCTCCCCTCCGCGCTGATCGGGCACTTCGGGTCCAAGCCGGTCAACCTGGCGCTGTGCCTGGCCGCCGCGGCGTGGTCGCTGATGGCGCTGAGCCCGGGCCTGCGCAGGCGCGCCCCGGTGATGGCGGTGTTCGTCGCCGGGGTGATCGCCATCTCGCTCGCGCTCGTGCTCAGGGATCCGTGGTTCGGGTTCTACGCCTACGCCGGGTACACCTATTCGATCCTCCTGCTGCCCTGGCCGTGGCAGCTTGCCGGGGTGGCAGGCACCGCCGTCGTGGCGGCCACCTCCCAGACCGCGGGCCTGGACCGGGCGACGCCGACCGGCGTGCTCGCCTACGTGGGCATTGCCATCGCCAACGCGGCCGCCGTGTGCGGCGTCACCTGGCTGCTGTACCGCCTGGAAGCACAGGGCGAGCAGCGCGGGCGGATGGTGGACGAGCTGCGGGAGTCGAACCGGCGGCTGGAGGCGGCGCTGGCCGAGAACGCGGGCCTGCACCAGCAGCTGCTGGCCCAGGCGCGGGAGGCCGGGATCCTGGACGAGCGGCAGCGGATGGCCAGGGAGATCCACGACACGCTCGCGCAGGGGCTTACCGGGATCATCACCCAGCTGCAGGCGGCCGAGCACGCGGCCGGCCAGCCCGCGGAGTGGCGCACCCACTTCGCCGCCGCGACCAGGCTGGCCAGGGAGAGCCTGTCCGAGGCGCGGCGCTCGGTGGACGCGCTGCGCCCCGAGCCGCTGGAGACCGGGCGGCTGAGCGAGGCGCTGGCCGACGTCGCCGGGCGCTGGTCGCAGCTGCACGAGATCCCGGTCACGGTGATGACCACCGGCACGGCCCGGCCGATGTCGCCGGAAGCCGAGGTCGCGCTGCTGCGGGCCGGGCAGGAGGCGCTGGCCAACGTGGCCAAGCACGCGCAGGCGACCAAGGTCGGGGTGACGCTGTCCTACCTGGACCGCGAGGTCGCCCTCGACGTGCGCGATGACGGCGAGGGCTTCGATCCGGCGGGGATCAACGGCGGCGGGTTCGGGCTTGTCGCGATGCGGCAGCGGATCAAGGCCCTGTCCGGAACGCTGCAGATCGAATCGGAGCCGGGCGCGGGAACCGGGATCTCGGCTCGTGTGCCGCTCACGTCCCAGGAGGCCCTGTCGTGACCCCGATCAGGCTGCTCGTGGTGGACGACCACCCGGTGGTCAGGGACGGGCTGTGCGCGATGTTCGCGCGCGACCCGGAGTTCGAGGTGCTCGGCGAGGCCGGCGACGGCGCGGAGGCGGTCCGGCTCGCCGGGGAGCTGGCACCCGACGTGATCCTGATGGACCTGCGGATGCCCGGCATGGACGGCGTGACCGCGATAACCGAGCTGGCCGCCAGGGGCATCGCCGCCCGCGTGCTGGTGCTGACCACCTACGACACCGACAGCCACGTTCTGCCCGCGATCGAGGCGGGCGCCACCGGCTACCTGCTCAAGGACGCGCCCCGCGCCGACCTGCTGCGCGCGGTCCGGGCCGCGGCGCACGGCGATGCGGTGCTCTCGCCGGCGGTGGCGGCCAGGCTGATGAGCCGGGTCCGCTCCCCCGGCGCCGGGCCGCTCAGCCAGCGGGAACTCGAGGTCCTCGAGCTGGTCGCGGCGGGCACCACGAACCGGGAGGCCGCCGCCAGGCTGTTCATCACCGAGGCCACGGTCAAGACCCACCTGCTGAACATCTACGCCAAGCTCGGCGTCGGCGACCGCGCCGCCGCCGTCGCCGAGGCCTTCAACCGCGGGCTCCTCACCCGCCGCTCGTGACGCGGCTGGCGCTGGAGGGATACCGGGCCGGCTCGCCGCCGGTGTTGCCACCCGGCCGTGGCTGGGCTTGGGGACAAGCACCACCGTTCGTTCGGAATAAAAAGAATTTATTTTTACCGAACGGGAGGTGGCGCTGCGGCCTGAGCCCGGCTGCTGGGAGCGGGCGGCCTGTCAGGCCTTGGGGTGGAATATGCCCAGGGGCTGTGCCACCAGGCGGGTGACCGCGCCCGCGGGGTCCAGCTCGAATTCGGCGGTGATGCCGGGCTGGCCCTTGACCTCGAAGCGCAGGCCGCGGGTGGGCTGCAGCTCCAGCGGCGGGGCGCCCGGCGTCGCGACGGTCAGCACGTCGCCACCCTGGAGGGTGACGGCTATCTCGATCGGTCCCATCACGTAGCTGCCGCACAGCCGGCCGAGGACCTCCGGATCCCGCGCCGGGGCGTCCGGCAGCCGGTCGAAGCGCAGCGGCCCGAGGGACGGCTCGAACGGGACCGTCAGCGCCGTGATGTCGCCGTCCGGGTCCGACAGGAACATCAGCGGGAAGATATGGGACTCATCGCCGAGCTCGTGCCACTCCAGGTCGAACGTCTCGTAGTGGCGATGCGCCAGGCTCAGGTCCATCGTGCCCAGCTGCGGCCGCAGGGTGCCGTCGTCGACGGTGACGGTGAGCGTGCCGTAGCCCGGGTGGTCGTACTGCCCGGCGTAGGCACCCAGCGGCCTGGGCAGCGCGGCGCCCGCGACGACGCGGCGGGCGCCGCGCACCTCGCGGCTTCCGGCCATGAGCGCGTCGTAGCGGGCCTTGTATTCGGCGAACCAGTCGAACGGCTCCGCGCCGAGCAGTTCGTCGAGCACCCGGTAGGCGACGACCGGAGCCATGACGCTGGAGGAGGTGTTGGTCAGCACGGCCACGCCGATGCCGTCATCGGGCAGCAGCATGCACTCGGTCTGGAACCCGTCGATGCCGCCGCCGTGCTCGGCAAGCCGGTGGCCGCGGTACTGGCCGATCATCCACCCCAGGCCGTAGGCGTGCCTGGTGGACAGCGGGAAGGTCCGGTCTTCCGGCAGCACGATGTGCGACGCGTGCTGGCGCGCCAGCGTGCCGGGCGACATCACCTGCTTGCCGTCGACGAGGCCGCCGCCGAGCTGGGCCAGCAGCCACCTGGCCATGTCGGCGGCGCTGGAGTTGATCGCGCCGGCCGGCCCCAGCGCCGTCACGGACCGCTGCGGCACCGGCACGATCACGCCGTTGCGGCGCTCGTAGGCGGTCGCGTGATCGGGGTCGGCGAGCATGTCATCGACGGTCAGCCTCGACCGGTCCATTCCCAGCGGCGCCAGCAGCCGGGCTCGCAGGAAATCCTCCCACCGGGTGCCGCTGAGCGCCTCGACGACGTGGCCCGCCAGCCCGTAGCCGAGGTTGCAGTACTGGAACGCCTGGCGCAGGTCCTTGCTCAGCGGCAGGAACCGCAGCCGGCGGACCAGTTCGGCGCGGGACCGGTCCGGGTGGCCGACCCAGGCCAGGTCGTGGCGGGGCAGGCCGGACCGGTGGGCGAGCAGGTCGACCATGCTCAGGCGTTCGGTGACCACCGGGTCGTGCAGCCGGATCTCCGGAACGTAGTCCCGGAGCGGGCGCTCCCAGTCCAGCAGGCCGTCGTCGACCAGCGCCCCCACCGTCGCCACCGTGAACGCCTTCGTGACCGAGCCGATGGCGAACAGGGTGTCCCCGGTGACCGGGTCGCCGGTCTGCGTGTCGCGCCGGCCCCACCCTCGGGCCACGACGACGTTCCCGTCCTTGACGCAGGCGACCGCGCATCCGGGGACCTCCCACGCGGTCAACTGGTCGGCGACGAACCGTTCGATGCTCTGCACGCTGCGCCTCCGAAGCGTTCTGGGGCCCGCAAGGCCACGCTAATCTGGTGCGGTGCCTGGTGCTGGCGGCGGGGTCCGGCTGGATGGCGACGCGATCTGGGAGGCGTTCGTCACGGCCATGATGGCGGCGGGGCCGGTCGCGGAGCGGCGGTCCCGCTATGGCGACAAGCCGGCCCTGTTCTGCGCCAGCCGGGAGATCGCCCACCTGGAGGCGCCCGGCGCGATCGACCTCCGGATCACGCGCGCCGGGTGGTCGCAGGTCAAGGACCGGTTCGGCGCCGATCCCGCCGTCCGGCGCGATCCGTCCCGGCGGGACTGGATCGAGCTCCACCTGGACTCGCCGGCGGACCTTGGCCGTCTCGGCGGGCTGCTCGCGGTTGCGCTGGCGGCCAATGCATGAGCGATGTTACGAGGGTTCGGGCTCGCCGGCGGTTGGGCCCGGAACGTGCTTGCGGGTGGTGACGATCCTGCGCTTGCGCAGGGACTCGAGCCATTCCTGCCCGCTGAGCAGGCGCGTGGTCTTGGCCGACTTGACCTCGCCCTCGGCGGCGATCGCCATCGCGACGCTGGCGGCGGTCAGGTCGTCGGCCGCCTCGTACACGACGAGCAGGTCGTACTCGCCGAACGGGAAGGCCGCCACCACGATCTCGGCGCCCAGGTCCGCCAGGGCCGACCTGATCGCCTCGCTGGGGTCTTGCGGGTCCGTGAGCTGAGCCGCCATCGACTTCGCGGTATAGGAGGCCTGGTACATGTACAGCGCCATCGATATCCCCTCGGGCGAGAACGGAGTTACCTGCCGGTCCTGCCACGCCCGGCGGCTGCTGTCGGCGCGGGCCAGGCTGCGGCCACTGCGGTCTGAAGATCGTAGACCCGGCCCGGACGGGCGCACCACCCTCCGCCTCCAAGACGACCGCTGTCGTGCGGGGTCAGCCGTTAGCCCGCGGCGTGGGCAGGTGGCCCTGGTCGGCCAGCCATTGCACCGTGTCGGTCAGGGTCTCCCGCAGGTCGCGTGGGGTGACGCCTAGTTCGCTGATGGTCCTGGAGTCGTCGCAGTGCGGCTGGAGCGAGAAGATCCAGGGACCCTCGTGGTTGAGCGGGAGCCGGGCGGGCACCAGGCGCTGCAGGAGGTCGGCCACCCGGCCGACGGCCAGGACCACGCCATCGGGCATGGCCACGATCCGGGTGCGGCGGCCGGTGATCTGCTGGAGCATCGCGATCAGGTCCGGCATGGCGAGGTAATGCCCGGTGATCATGAAGCGGCGGGGACCCCGGCCGGGCTCCATGACCGCGGCGTGCACCGCCGCCACGTCCCTGACGTCGACGATCGGGCCGCCGCCGCGCATGGCGAGGCCGCTTTTCGCGTCCTGGAGGAGGGCACGGTTGCTGTCCCCTAGGTAAGGGTCATGCGGGCCGACCACGCCTCCGGGGTAGACGATCACGACGGGGGCGCCCTGTTCCTGGTGGCGGCGGGCGACCTGTTCGGATTCGGCCTTGGACCGGGCGTAGGCGCCGGCCGGCCGCGTCACGGGCGAGTCGGGGGTCAGCACGGCACCGGGCGGCCGGGGCGGAAGCAGCGCCGTGTAGCTGGAGACGTGCACGACGGGGTCCAGCCCCATCCGGATCGCCGCGCCCAGGACGATCTCGGTGGCGCGCACGTTGGTCTCGCGCACGCGCGCGGCCGCCCGCCGGTCGAGCGAGTAGACGGCCGCCGCGTGCAGCACCGCGTCGCAGCCCGCGATGGCTTCCTGCACCGACCGCGGCGCGGTCACGTCGCCCACCACGGATTCGACGTCTGCCACCCCCAGCGGGGAAAGGCTGCGAGCGACCTGG
>JASHTQ010000673.1 GCA_030040475.1 Streptosporangiaceae bacterium | reverse complement strand
GACGAGGAACTTGGGCACCAGGAACATCGACAGGCCCTTGGTGCCCGGCCCGGCGCCTTCCGGCCTGGCGAGCACCAGGTGGAAGATGTTCTCCGCCAGGTCGTGCTCGCCGCTGGTGATGAACCGCTTGACGCCCTCGATGTGCCAGCTGCCGTCGGGCTGCTCGATCGCCCTGGTCCGCCCGGCCCCGACGTCGGAGCCCGCGTCGGGCTCGGTCAGCACCATGGTGGCGGCCCATTCGCGCTGGATGGCCAGGTCGGCGAAGCGCTTCTGGTCCGGCGTGCCGAGTTCCCACAGCACCCGCCCCATCGTGTGGCCGCTGGAGTACATCCAGATCGCCGGGTTGGAGCCCAGGATCAGTTCGGCCAGCGCCCAGTTCAGCGTCCGCGGCGCCAGCGTGCCGCCGAGCTCGGTGGGCAGCGACAGCCGGTACCACTCGGCGTCCATGTACACCCGGAACGACTTGCGCAGCGACTCGGGCACCCGTACCGAGGCGGTGGCCGGGTCGAATTCCGGCGGATTCCGGTCGGCGTCGGCGAACGACTCGGCCATCGGCCCGGTCGCCATCCGGTCGAGTTCGCCGAGGATGCCCCGGGCGGTCTCCTCGTCCAGTTCGGTGTACGGCTCGGCGCCAAGCAGGTCCTGCCGCCGCAGCACCTCGAAGAGGTTGAACTCGATGTCACGCAGGTTGCTCTTGTAGTGGCTCATCTGCTGTTATGCCTCCGGCGTCGGCCTGTTCATGGCGCCCGTTCAGGGTCCAGTACCTCCATGCTACCCGCTGGTAACATCCGCTGGCGAGCCGGCCTTGTTCGCACCCGCCGAGAACCCCTGTTCGGCGGGGCCAAAAACGATGCGAGCCACCATTGGGCCGTATATCCGGATTTTATTGATTTTCACATATTGTTGATCATTGGCGACTACGCTTCCTTTGTGTGACCGACGTTCGCGATTCTGACACCGGGCTGCCCGCGCGGCGGCCGGGGGCCGAGGCGTCGGCACCGGCAATGTCGGCACCGGCAATTCGGCAGTCGGCGAGCGGATTCCCGGTCAGGACGCCCACCGCGCGGCTGGTACAGCCGGGCGGCCGCCACCGGCGGCCGGTACCCGCAAGCCTGCCGGAGGGAGCGCCGGCGCTGATCCTGGCGGTGCCGAGCGCGAGCGAGGACGGCCTGTCCGGCGCCACCGCCGAGATCGCCACCGTGCTGCGGGTCGACAACCCCGCGCTTGACGTGCGCACGGCGCGGATCGATCACGGCGGCCGCGGCGACCCGTGCGGGATCAGGGCGGTGCTCGATGACGCGGCAGCCAGGCGCCCGGCGGGCGCGCTGGCCGCGGTCGTGGTCCCGCAACTGGTGACGCCGCACCCGGCGACCGTCCGGGTGCTGCGGGAGGCCATCGGGGCCAGCGATGCGAACGCCAGCATCGCCGAGGTGTTCAACACCAACGCGCTGCTTGCCGAGGCCCTGCACATCAGGCTCGCCGACGCCGGGCTCGCCCGGGCCGACCGGGTGCGGATGTTCAGCATCACCACGTCCGCCGACGGCATCATCGTGGCGACCGTGGGCGGTGAGGAGGCGGTCGGCTTCGCCAACGTGACCGCGATCCTGCTCGCGGCCCGGCTGGCGCTGCCCGTCTTCGCCGCGTCGCTCGACGGCGGCACCCCCACGATCGAGGACGCGGCATCCCGGCTCGTGGCGATGGGCGTGACCAGGATCGCCATCGCCCCGTGCGTGGTCGGCCCGGAGGTCGGCCCGGCCGCGATCGAGAACGCCGCGGCGGCCGTGGGCGCCAAGTGCGCCGCGCCGCTCGGCGCCCACGGCAACGTCATCAAGCTGATCTCGCAGGCCTACGGCCAGGCGCTCAGCCAGCTCGAGACGCTGGACGGTCCCTGACCTGCTCGGGGCCGCTTAACTACGGTGCAGGGCGCCCGACGATGCTCGGCCGCCCGCGATGACGGACGACAGGGCGGCTACGGGCGGAGCCGGCCTTCCTTGATCCGGCAGGTGAACGTCGTCCACTCCGCCGGGGTGATGGCGAGGACCGGGCCCGCAGTGTCCTTGGAGTCGCGCATCAGCAGCCGTCGGTCGTGGCCCTGGCCGGCCGGGCCGGCCTGGCCGGCCTGGCCGGCGGTGGCGGCGATCTGGACGCAGTGGCTGTGGGCGCCGGAGCGCCGGCTCGTGCGCCATTCTAGATCCGAGGTTCTCATGTGATTTGTTAGCTTTCTGGTGTTGAAGTGATTGGATGTGACACAGGCTCAATTGCCCGTCAGGAGCTGCGTAAACCTCTGTCGCGGCCGGGTCGGCCTAATCACCTGAAAACGTAGAGGTGCACCAGCAACATGACTGCGACCAGGACGATGGCGACGGCGGTCTTGATGGCCAGACCCTTCTCGTAGCGCAGCGCCCTGCGGATCTCGGTCCGGAACGCCCGCTCGGATTGCGGTCCCCCCGATCCGCGCGGCCGCGGGACGGTCATGCCGGCACCGCCACCTTTCCCGTCTTCTCCGTCTTGTCCCACTTTGCCTCGGCGCCCTGCATCTCCCTGACCAGAGAGGCGAGCGTGACGGCGCACATCAGCGGGCCGTAGCCCGCGGTGTACAGCAGGATCCGGCCGAGGACCCGGCCGAAGGGGGCCGGCTCGATCAGCTTGGCCAGGTAGGCAAGCGCCATCGAGCCCGCCTGCCAGGCGTAGATGAACATGACCGCGCCGACCGCCCAGCCGTGGGTCACCCGGAGTCCGGCCGCGGACAGCACCTCGACCGTCAGCCGGTACATGGGCGAGGTCAGCACCGCCGCGACCATCACGATCAGGTTCACCGCGCCGGAGAACATGAAGCCCTCCACCCAGGTCTTCCGGCCGGTCGCCGGGTCGATCAGCAG
Source organism: Streptosporangiaceae bacterium (assembly GCA_030040475.1). Next base: position 23,409 of record JASHTQ010000673.1, on the reverse strand, counting down.
GGTCAGCACGGTGATGAACACGAAGCTCATCGCGTTCGCCAGCCACAGTATGCCGAAGGCCTTCCACGCCACGGCGCCGTTGACCATGTAGAGCGCGAGCAGGCACGCGGAGTCGCCGATCATGAAGAACGGCTGCAGCAGCAGGCTGAACCACAGCACGCCGAACGTCACGCTGCCGAGCCCGCAGGACGGCTGCGGGCGGAACCACATGCGCCGGTACCGCACGGTTATCTGCACGTTCCCGCGCGCCCAGCGCAGCCGCTGCTTCCACAGCCCGACGATGCTGCCCGGCTCCTCCGCCCAGACGACGGCGTGCGGCTCGAAGACGACCCGCCGGCCGGCCCGCTGGGTCTCGATCGTGGTGACCGTGTCCTCGGCGAGCGTGCTGTTGTCGATCTTCCCGCCGAGCGCCTCGATGTTGGCGCGCGAGTGCAGTTGCGCCCCGCCGGCCAGGCACTGGATGGCGCCGAGTACGTTCTGGCTGCGCCGGGCGACCGCCTGGCCGGTGATGTACTCGTACGCGATGAACCGGGTCAGGAAGTTGGTCGGCGCGCCCTCCTTGATGTAGGCGGTGACCGCGCCGACATCCGGATCGGACAGGTGCCGCGTCATCCTGCGCAACGCCACCGGCTCGAAGATGGGATCGGCGTCCGCGATCAGCAGCGCCTGCATCCAGTCGTCGCCGAGGATGAACGCCAGGCCATGGTTGAGCGCGGCGGCCTTGCCCTCGCCGCCCTTGGCCCGGCGCAGGTGGAACACGTTGCCCGGGTACTCGGCGGCCTTGGCCGCGAGCACCCGCGGGGTGCCGTCGGTGCTCGCGTCGTCGACGACGACCACCCGCAGCGATCCGCGCGGGTAGTCCAGCTGCATCAGCCGGTCCACGGTCGTGCCGATGACGGCTTCCTCGTTCCAGGCCGCGATCAAGATGGCGGTGCGCGGGAACCAGGGCCGGCACTTGTCGTAGTGGTTGTACCGGAAATGCACGCCAATCAGCAGGTACTCATAGCACGCGGCGAGCAGCGGGACGGCTCCGAGCAGCACGAGGAAGACCAGGAGCCAGCCGAGCACGGCGAGGAATATCGACATCTGGCCCCTACGGTTCCTGATGCCATCGCAGCCGCATCTGGCAGGCCATCGCGATGTCGCCGATGTCGATCTGCTGCAGCAGCGGCTCGCGGCGCTCGTCGGCCGGGTCCAGTGTCCGCAGCGCCTGCTCGTAGGCGCGCCGCGCGGCTGCCTTGTCGCCGAGCGCGTCGTGCGCGCAGCCGAGCGTGAATGCGGCCAGGGCGAATCCGGGGTCCGCGTACAGCGCCCGGCGGAACGCGGCCGCCGCGCGGGCGGGCTGGCCGGCCTCGAGCACCATCAGCCCGTACACGAACTGCGCGTGCGCGTGCAGCGGATCATGCCTCAGCAGGGACTCGAGCTCCGCGACGGCCCGGTCACGGTCGCCCTGGCCGGCCGCGCCAAGCGCCGCGGTGAGCCGGCTGTCGGACGACCCACCGGAGCGCTCACCCGGCGGCTCTCCTGGCCGCTCACCCGGCGGCTCTCCGGGCGGTTCATCGGGCGGTTCATCGGGCGGTTCATCGGGCGGCAGCGGCCGGCGGCTGTGCGGGACGACCGGATGGTAGCGGCGGAGCCGGGACGGCGACGGCCGGTCCCCGGCACGGCCTGAGGAGGCGATCCGCACCGTGCGCCGCAGCGCGTCCGCCGCGCCGAGCAGCAGCTTTCCGCCGGGCCGCAGCGAGTGGTCCAGCCGCTCAAGCACCCGCTCCGCGGCCGGCTCCTCGAAGTAGATCAGCACGTTCCGGCAGGTGATGACGTCGAAGCCGGCCTCGCCCGGCGGCGGCAGCGGATCGCGGGCCAGGTTATGCCGGCGATACCTGACCAGCTTGCGCAGGCCGTCCCCGACCAGGTAGGTGCCGTCCTCCTGCTGCTGCAGGTACCGCCTGCGCAGCCCGTCGTCCAGCGCCCGGACGGCGCGCTCGCGGTACCGCCCGGCCTGCGCGGCGGCCAGGGCGCGGCCGGAGATGTCGGTGCCGAGCACGTCCACCGGGGGGTTCTCGACGGCGAAGGCCTCGGCCGCGAGGAGCGCCAGCGTGTACGGCTCCTCCCCGGTGGCGCAGCCGGCGCTCCACACCCGGATGACGGGCGACCCGGCCTGCTGCGCGCTGCACAGCAGGTCGGACCAGGGGATGCTGTCGAGCTGGGCACGATCCCTGACGAACGCGGTCTCCTGCACCGTGACCTCGTCGATGAGCCGCTGCATCAGGTCCCGGCCGCGAACCGGGTCCGCGGCCGCGCGGACGAAGGCGCCGGGCTCGAGTTCGGGCGCGGCCCGGCGCAGCGCGGCCCGGAGCACGTTATCCCTGGTGACCGCCGGGGTGATCCCGGTCTCCCTGCGGATGAGCTCCGCCACCTCGGCCAGCGACATCGTCACGCCACCCGGACCGGCTCGTACCGCAGTTCCATCAGCTGGGCGACGATCTCATCGGGAGACAGCACCAGGTCGGTGCCGAACGCGATGGCGGCCTGCGGCATCCCGTAGATCGCCGAGGACTCCCTGTCCTGCGCGATCGCCAGCCCGCCGCGCCGGCGGACCGCGGCCGCGCCGCTGGCTCCGTCGCTGCCCATGCCGGACAGCACGATGGCCACGCCGGTCTTGCCGCTGACCGCGGCGATGCTCTCGAACAGAACGTCGCCCGACGGCCGGTGGTGCCCGGCGACCGTGGACCGGTCAAGGACCAGCCGTCCGCTGCGGGCGAGCTTCAGGTGCGCGCCCTCGGGCGCGATCCACGCCCCGGGGGCGGGCACGGCACCGTCCGCGGCGAGGCCGACAGGGAGCGGCACGGACTGGTCAAGCCAGCGGACCAGCCCCTCGGTGAAGCCCGCCGAGATGTGCTGCACCACCAGGATGGGAATGGCGTAGTCGGCGGGCAGGTCCCGCAGCAGCCGCGCCAGCACGTAGGGTCCGCCGGTCGATCCGCACATCCCGATCACCGAGGCCGGGCGGCCCAGGGGCTGCGGGGCCGGCATGCTCCGCAGCCGGGCCCGCGGGTGGCGGATCACGTGCGTGTGGCTGAGGATCCTGACCCGCTGCCGGAACGCGGCCGCCGCGGCGGACGCGGGATCTCGCAGGTCCAGGTCGTCCTTGCCGATCACCTCAAGCGCGCCCGCGGCCAGCGCCGCGGGCGCCTTGCCACGCTCGTCGGCGCCGACCGAGATCACCAGCATCGGCAGCGGCCGCTCGCTCATGATCTCCTCGATGGCGGCCAGCCCGCCCATGCCAGGCAGGTCCAGATCCATCGTCACCACGTCCGGCTGCACCGTCGGCAGCGCATCGATCGCCTCCTCGGCAGTGGCGCACACGGCGGCGACCGTGATGTCGCCGTCGTGCTCGAGCACCCGCTTGAGCCTGACCGCGTAGCCGCGGGAAGCCTCGCAGGTCAGCACGCGCAGCACCGCCGTCACCTGCCGACGAGGCGCTCGACGGTGGCGAGCAGCGCCTGCTGGTCGAAGTTGTGCTTGGCCATGTACGCATCGGCCCCGGCCTCGATGCCCTTGCGCTGGTCCTCCTCGGAGCCGAGCGAGGTCACGATGACGACGGGCAGCGCGGCGCGCGCGGGGTCCGCGCGGATCGCGCGGGTCAGCCCGAGGCCGTCGAGGCCCGGCATCTCCAGGTCGCTGATCACCATCGCGATGCCGGCGTCCCGGCTGATGATGCGAAGCGCCTCCCGCCCGTCGCGCGCGGTCACGACCTGGTACCCGGCCGCCTCGAGGATGGAGCGCTGGAGTTGCCTGACCGTATAGGAGTCCTCCGCCACCAGGATCTTGGGCGGCTCCGGCGGGCTGGCGGGCGCGGCCGGGGCCACGGCTTCGTACCGGCCGCGGACGAGCGCGGCGGGCTCGGCGAGCAGCGCGATCCGCCCGTCGCCGAGGACCGCCGCGCCCAGGTACCCCGCGCCCGCGAGCAGCGGCCCGAGCGGCTTGACCATCACCTCTTCCTCTCCGACCAGCGCGTCGCACAAGACCGCCATCCGGCGGCCGAGCACCGCCACGATCAGCGCGTGCGGGCGGGGCTTCAGCGGTGGCGCGTGCGCGCCGAGCAGCACCGCGACGTCCGCGGCAGGCAACGGCCGGCCGCGGATGGTGAGCGACGGCCGGCCGCCCAGGCTGGTCGGCCTGAGCACCTCGACGACCTCGTCGACCACGGCAAGCGGCACCCCGAACACGGCCTCGCCGCGCTCGAACAGCAGCACGTTCATCATGGCCAGGGCCAGCGGCAGCAGCAGGATCACTTCCATCCCGTGACCCGGCTGGCTGCGGATCTCCAGGGCACCGCCCATGGAATGCGCGTAGCTCTTGACCGCGTCCAGGCCGACACCCCGGCCGGACAGGTGGGATACCTCGCCGGCGGTCGAGAAGCCGGCGCTCGCCAGCAGGTCCGCCAGCGATCCCTCGCGGAGCGCCCGATCGGCCACCTCGGCCGAGACGCCCCGGCCGTCGTCGGCGACGACGATCTCGACCAGGCTGCCGCGGGAGACGGCCCGCAGCTCGATGCGGCCGCTCGGAGGCTTGCCGACCCGCTCGCGATCCGCCGCGGGTTCGATGCCGTGCGCGACGGCATTGCGCAGCAGGTGGGTGAGCGGCTCGGCCAGGCTTTCCAGGATCATCCGGTCCAGCTCGGTGTCCGCGCCCACCACGGTGAACGTGACATCCTTGCCCGCGGTCCTGGCGAAGTCGCGGACCGCGCGGGGCAGCGGGCCGGCGATCACCGCGAGCGGGAGCGTGCGCATCCTGATCGCGTTCTCCCGCAGCTGTTCCATCGTGCGCGCGCCCGCGTCGAGGGCGGCCGACACGTCCATCGACAGGTCCGCCTCGGGCCCGAGGGCGTGCGCCAGCCTGCGCCTGTTCTGCACGGCCTCGCCTATGACGTCGAGCAGGTGGTCAAGCTTGACCGGATCCACGCGCACCGACCGCTGCTCGGGCACCGGGCTGGGCGGCCCCGCGCTGGACGGTACCGCGCTGGGCGGCACCGGGCTTGACAGCACCTGGCTGGGCGGCACCTGGCTGGGCGGCACCGGGCTTGACGGCACCTGGCTGGGCGGCACCGGGCGCACCGGCCCGATCGGTAGTCCGGGGCCGGGCACGGGCAGGCCCCACGCCGGGATGTCGACGGCTGCCGAGCCACCCAGCCGCTCCGGGCTCGGCTGGCTCTTCGGCACCTGCGGGCCCTCGGAGATGCGGGCGACCTGGCTGACGGCACGGGGCCGCTGCAGTGCGATCAGGCCGACGGCCAGCTCGTCGAGCAGGGGGTCGAAGGGCACCTGGGCGCCGTTGATGCGAGCGCGCAGCGCGCCGGTCGCATGCAGCAGCGGATCGACGAGCCCGGGCGGGAACGTGCCCGTGTCGCGCACGATGGCGAGGATGTCCTCGACCGCATGCGCGACCGCGGCGATGTCGGCCATGTTGACCATGCCCGCCGTTCCCTTGATCGTGTGCACGTTGCGGAACAGCGAGTCGATCATCCCGGTGCCCGGGTCGCCGACCTCGATCGCCAGCAGCGCCGCCTCCATCTCGTCCAGCCGGTGCGTCACGTCCTCGTGGAACGCCTCGCGCAGTTCGATGTCGGGATCGGTCATGAGCCCGCCCGCCGCAGCGACATGAGGATCCGGGGAACGTCGATGACGCCGAGCGCCTCGCCATCGCGGACCATGACGCCGAGCAGGAAATCTGACTCCGCCCCGTCCAGCGGGCCGTCCAGGTCACCGACGCTGCTCACCTCGTCGATCGTGAAGCCCGCCTTGACGCCCTCGACCTCGGCGAGCAGCAGCTGCCGCTGCGGCTGCGGCGCGGCCTCGGTCAGGCCAAGCACCAGCGGCAGGTTGATGATGGGCACGATCTGGCCGCGCAGCCTCCGCACCCCGAGTATCTCCGGCAGCGACCCGGGCACCGGGGTCAGTTCGCCGGGACCGACGATCGCGAGCACGTGGCCGACCGGCACGGCGTATGCCTCCGCCGCTACCTTCAGGCGCACGTAAATGCCCATGGATGAGTTCCGCGCCGTCGTCCCGAAGTGCGTTCTCTATCTCGTCGACGAGCCTTTCCAGCCGCTCCGAGGTAGCCGCCCACTTGGCCTGCTCGGCAGCGAGCTGGTCGGCTGCCTCCCTGATCTGCTGGGCCGCCGTGTCTACCTGGTCGGCGGCGGACTTCTGCTGCTGGGTGGCCAGGATCGACTCCTCGAGCATGGTGGCCGTCGAGGCCATCAGCTCGCCCACCTCGTGTGCCTGCCTGATGCCCTGCTCGGTGGCCATGATCGTCGCGTTCGTCTCGTCCTGGACACCGGCGATGATCACGCCGATCGACTCGGTGGAGCGCATGGACCGCTCTGCCAGCTTGCGCACCTCGGCCGCCACCACGGCGAACCCCTTGCCGGCCTCGCCGGCCCTGGCGGCCTCGATCGCCGCGTTCAGCGCGAGCAGGTTGGTCTGCCCGGAGATCTCGTTGATCAGCTCGAGGATCTCGCCGATCTTCTGGCCGCGCTCGCCAAGCGACAGCGCCCGCTCCGCGATCGCCTGGACCTTCTCCTGCATGTCGTGCATGGTGTCGCCGGCCCGCTCGGTCGCCAGCGACACCGAGCGCACGGTGTCGGCGATCGACCCGGCGGTGGCCGCGAGCTCGCGGATCGTCGTCGACGTCTGCGCGACCGCCGCCGACTGCTCGCTGGTGACCGCGGCCGCGTTCCGTGCCGCCGCGCGCAGCTCCGCGGCCACCTCGGCGAGAATCCCGGACGCGGCCCGCAGCCGATCCAGCAGCTCGTCGCGGTCGCTCAGCCGGCCGAGCGCCGCGGTCAGCGCGAGCTCACGCTGCTGAGCGCGGCGCAGCATCCCGGCCATGAACCAGGCGAACGCGAGGCCCGCAAGCACCGCGAGACTGGCGGCGACGATGCCGACCGCCTGGGCCTGCCTGGCGGAATCGTTGGCGCCGGCCGCGGAGTCGGCCGCGTGCGCGCTCTCCAGTCCGACCAGGGTCGCCAGCGGCCGGGTGACCGGCTCCGCGTGCTCGTACAACTGCCCGATCGCCTCGAACTTGCGGATCGAGGTGGCGGTCACGAACTGCCGGTCGGCCTGGAAATCCGCGTAGTACCGAGCCTGGGCGGCCACCGCATCGGCGAGCGCGGGCACAGCGGTCCGAGCCGACTGACTGATCTCGGCTGCGACCTGGTGGAACTGGGTGTTGAGCTGCTCTACGGCGGTCAGGGTGGAGGGTGTTCCTGCGGCGATGTACCGGAACATCACCAGGTTCTGCTCCGCGAAGATGGAGGTGAGCTGCTGCGCCCGCAGCGAGTTGATATCGGCCGCCCGGGCGTCGGCGGCCTGGTCCACCGCCTCGTGGTAAAGGCTGATCGTCACGGCGACGGCCGCCGCGATCACGGTCACGATCAGCACACCGAGCACGGAAATGAGCCGCACCGACAGGGATCTCTGCTGTCTCAGCATCACGCCTGCACCTGATGTCTCTTGATGTCTCTCAGCCCTCGACTGTATGTCACGTTCGGTAACATAATAGATCTCGCTAGTGACCAGATGGTATCGTGTGACGATTACCGAGTAGAGATGCATCTGGGATCACTGATGCAGTTGGCTGCTGCCGGGGGATGACATGCGAGCAGACGAGCCGGGTTCGAAGCACGGGCGCATCCTGCTGATCGACGACGATCGGGTGTTCGGCATCTGGGCGGCGCAGGTGCTGTGCAAGCGCGGCGGTCATGAGCTCAAGCACGTCCTGGACCCGGCGGCCGGACTGCGCTGCGTCGAGACCGAGCCATGGGACCTGGTGATCACCGACATCGAGATGCCGGGCATGACCGGGATCGAACTGCTGCAGCGGGTCCATCTGGTCGAGCCCGCGCTGCCGGTGGCGGTGGTGACCGCGCACGCGACCGTGGATCGCGCCGTCAGCGCGCTGCGGTCCTCGGCAGTGGAGTTCTTCCACAAGCCGATGCCCGCCGACGACTTCCTCGGCAAGGTCGCCGAGCTCATCTCCAGGGGACGGGCCGTGCGGTCGGTGCAGAGGGAAAGCGTGCTCGCCATCGGGGCGCACCCCGACGACGTGGAGATCGGGGCGGCAGGCGCCCTGCTGGCGCACAAGGCGGCCGGCGATACGGTCAGCATCCTGACGCTGTCCCGTGGCGCCCGGGGCGGCATCGCCGAGCAGCGGATTGACGAGGCCGAGGCCGCCGCCAAGGTCATCGGCGCGCGGCTGTTCCTCAACGACCTCGAGGACACGCGCATCCCGGAGGGCAACCCCACGATCGGCATCATCGACAGCGTGGTCGCCGAGGTGCAGCCGACGGTGATCTACACGCATTCGATACACGACGTTCACCAGGATCACCGCAACACCAACCGTGCGGTCATGGTGGCCGCGCGCCGGGTCGGCCGCGTCTACTGCTTCCAGTCTCCGTCCGCGACCGTGGACTTCCGTCCCACCTTCTTCGTGGCCATCGACGAGCACATCGACCGCAAGCTCGACTCCATCCGCGCGTTCGCCTCGCAGTTCGCCATCCGTGACTACCTGGATCCCGACTTGATCGTGTCCACCGCCAGGTACTGGTCCCGGTTCACCGACGGCCGTCACGCCGAGGCGTTCGAGGGCATCAGGGACCGGGCGGCGGCCCGGGTCGCGCAGGGACCACCCGGTGCGGCCACGGTGGTGCCCTCCGGCCAGGAGGCCGACCAGCTCGAGGGCCAGCCATGACCGGCCGCGAGGCCGGCGACCGCCGGTTCCGGGTCCTGATCACCGGGGCCGGCGGCCCCGCGGCAATCGCCGCGATGAAATCGCTGCGCGCCGACCCCACGCTCAAGGTGCTCGCCGCCGACATGGATCCGTGGGCCGCGGGCCTGTACCTGGTGCCACCCGACGCCCGCACGCTGATCCCGCCCGGCGCCGCGCCCGGCTTCGCGGACGCGATGCTCGACATCTGCGCCGCGCTCGGCGTGGACATCCTGCTGCCGACCGTGGACGCCGAACTGGAGCCGCTGGCCGCGGCCCGTGCCGCCTTCGCCGCCGCGGGGACCCACCTGCTGCTCGCGCCCGCCGCGGCGCTTGAAGTCATCCTCGATAAGCTCACCCTGGCCAGGCATTGTGCCGGCATCGTCGGGGTGCCCCGCACCGAGCCGTTCGGCTTGGCCTTCGATCCCAGGTCATGGGCCTTCCCCGTGGTGGTCAAGCCCCGCCGCGGCAGCGGGTCCCGCGGCTTCGCGCTCGTCCCGGACGCCAGGGCGCTCGCCGACATGGACCGATCGGGAGCGCTGATCGTGCAGGAGTACCTGCCCGGCGAGGAATACTCCATCGACGTCCTCGTCGACGCCACGGGCCGGGTCCTCGCGGCCGTGCCGCGGGCCAGGATCCGGGTCGACTCGGGCGTCTCCGTCGCGGGGCGGACCGTCCACGATGCCGAGCTCGAGGCCTTCGGCTGCCAGGTGGCCCTGGCCACCGGGCTGACCTACGTGGCGAACGTGCAGTGCAAGCGGGACCAGGCCGGCGCCCCCGCGCTGCTCGAGGTGAACCCGCGCGTGCCCGGCACCCTCGGGCTGACGATCGCAAGCGGCGTCGACATGCCCAGGCTCGCGGTCGACTCCCTGCTCGGCAGGCCCGTACCGGCGCACGTCGACTTCCGCGAGATGGCCGTGGTCCGCTTCCTCGACGAGCGCTTCGTCGAGCTTGCCGACGTGGTCGGCCACCCGGATGCGGTCCCGGCATGATCGCGTTCGACGAGGACTTCCACGTCCACTCGACGTTCTCCGACGGTGCAAGCACGCTGGCGGAGAACGTGCGGGCCGCGCGGGAGCGGCGGCTGCGCACCCTCTGCCTGGTCGACCACGTCCGCGCCGACACCGCCTGGCTGCCCGACTTCGTCCGGGCCGTGGCGCCGTACAGGTCAGTTCCCGGCCTGCGGGTAGTGGCCGGCGTCGAGGCCAAGATGCTCGACGAGACCGGGCGCCTTGACGTCCCGCCTGATCTCGACCGCACCGACGGCATCGACCTGGTGCTCATCGCCGATCACCAGTTCCCCGGCCGCGACGGGCCGGTCCACCCGTCCGTCATGCGCGCCGATCTTGAGGACGGCAAGCTCACCGCGGCAGAGGTGATCGAGGGCCTGGTCGTGGCTACCGCCCGAGCCCTCGACGGGACACGGCGCGGCCTGGTCGCGCATCTGTTCAGCCTGCTGCCCAAGATGGGCCTGGACGAGGAGCAGGTTCCCGCCGCGCTGCTGTCCGAGCTGGCGGCGGCGGCGGTGCGCGCGGACGCCCTGGTAGAGGTGAACGAGAAGTGGCTCTGCCCGGCACCGCGCACCGTGGCCGCGCTGGCCCGGGCCGGCGTCCGGCTGGTGGCCGGCAGCGACAGCCACCATTGCCGCGACATCGGCGTCTACGACACGGTGCAGCGGATCATGCGTACCGTGTCCGTCACCGCCTTACAGGTCCCGGCCAGCGCGTCCCGGTCCCGGCGGGCGCGTCGCGACTCCGGCGGGCGCGTCGCGACTCCGGCGGGCGCGTCCCGGTCGGCGCACCACGGTTCAGGCGCGCGCGTCGCGGTCCCGGCCAGGCTCGCGGGACTGGCCGGGACCGCGGGCGTCACCCCGCGGGGTCGACGGCGGTCGACATCAGGCCGGGCTGGTAGATGCTGTCGATCCGGACGAACGCGCCGGTGTAAGGGGCATCGACCATCTCGCTGTTGCCGATATAGATTCCGACGTGGTGGATCGTGGCGGGCTCGGACGTGTCCGTGGCGTAGAAGACCAGGTCGCCGCGCTGCAGCTGGTCGAGGGGCACGTGCGGGCCCTCCTCCCACTGGTAGCCGGTGTAGTGCAGGAGCTGGACGCCGGCCTGCTCCCAGGCGACCATGACCAGGCCCGAGCAGTCGTAGGAGTCCGGCCCGGCCCCGCCCCACTGGTAGGGCTTGCCGATCTGGGTCAGCGCCCAGTTGGCGGCGATGTCGCCCTGGCTTGCCGAGGCACCGGAACCGGCCGCCCAGGTCGGCGAGGCGTCCTGGCTTTCCGCGGCCGCAGCGGCCGCCGCCCGCTGCGCGGCCTGCGCCGCGAGGTACGCCTGCCGCGCCGCTACCAGTGCCGTCTCGTGCGCCTCGGCGGCTGCCAGCTCGGTGGCGAGCTTGTTCCGCTGCGCGGTGTCCGCCCGTACGAACTGAAGCTGCCTGGCCACCGCTGCCTGGATGGCCGCCTTGAGCGCGGTCGCCGCCCGCAGGTCGGCCTGCTGGGCCACGAGCAGGCCGTGCGCCTGAGTGCGGAACACCGTCGCCACCACGTCGTTGGCCTGGTTCACGGCGAGCGTGTCCGTGCCTTGCTGGGCCAGGACCTGGCCCATCCCGACCTCGTTCAGGTAGCCTTGCGGGCCGTTGGCGTCGCCGAGCATGGACGTGACCGCGTCGAAGCCGCCGCCCGACTCGAACTCCTGGGCCGCCAGGCCCGCCAGCTGGCGCTGGCTCGTATCCTCGGCCTGCCGCGCGGCGGCCAGCCTGGCCTGGGTGACCTTGTACGCCGCGGCCGCGCGCTGCTCGTTCACCAGCGTCTGGTCATAGCGTTCGGTAAGCACCTCGGCCTGCGTCTGCAGCTCCCCGAGCACCCTGCTCGCGGTCGACAGCCGGCCCTGCGCCGTGCCCAGCGACGCGCGATTCTGCTTGACCTGCCCCTGGGCCGAGTTGATCTGCGACGTGCTCGGCGGACTTGGGTTGCCGTCGAGGCGCCAGCCCGGCAGCGCGGACGGCAGGCTGAGGGCCGCGATCAGGCCGCAGCCCGCTGCGATGCGAAGGCCGACCCAGCCGCCCGGGCGGCGACGAGACAGCCGGCTAGGAAAATGTCGGCGCCGCAGATCAGAATTGCCGGCGCGCCCCCGGCCAGGTTTGTGGTTACCTGGCCAGTCGAAGAACGTGTCCCCCAGACCTCGCAAAGGCGTCAGCACCCCCCGAACCAGCGCTCCCCCGTGTTCCTGAGCGTTCGTCGATCACACAGGGTAGTCACCTTACACCACAGTGTGATGAAAATCTCGGCAGCGCGACTAGCCGAGTTCGTAATGTGATCCCGAGCACATTTCACCCCAGGGAATGATCCACACTTATAGGGCGCGGCCAGCAGTAATCGCTGGTCGGCCAGTCGGCCGAGACGGCCAGCAGTACCATGGCCAGCGAGGAGGACCGGTGGAGGATGCCGACGTTGTGCTCAGGCGGGCACCGCTTTTCGATGGGCTCGACGACGAGAACGCGCGAGCGCTGCGGCGGCAGATCTCAGAGGTAAAGCTGTCGCGCGGCGAGCACCTCTTTCTCGAGGGGCAAGACGGCGACCGCCTGTACGTCGTCCTCGACGGCAAGATCAAGCTCACCCGCGCGGCCGCGGATGGCAGGGAAAACCTGCTCAGCGTGCTCGGCCCCGGCGAGATGTTCGGCGAGCTTTCGCTGTTCGACCCGCGGCCCAGGACCGCCTCGGCCAGCGCCGTGACAGACGTGATGCTGGCCGCGCTCGGCCACGACGCGCTTCGCGCCTGGCTGCTCGAGCACCCCGAAGCCTCGATGCACATGCTGCGGCAGCTGGCCAGGCGACTGCGCCGGGCCAACGACGTGACCGCCGACCTGGTATTCACCGACGTGCCCGGCCGGGTGGCCAAGAACCTGCTGGACCTGGCCGACAGGTTCGGCCAGCAGGAGAGCGATGGCCTGCACGTCCATCATGACCTGACCCAGGAGGAACTCGCCCAGCTAGTGGGCGCGTCACGGGAGACGGTCAACAAGGCCCTCGCCGACTTCGCGGCCCGGGGCTGGCTGCAGATCTCCGCGCGTTCGGTACTCATCCTCGACGCGGAGCGCCTCCGCAGGCGCGCCCGCTAAGGCTCGCCGGGGTGGTGGCGGGCTAGGGCTCGCCGAGGTAGTCGAGCTGAGCTCGCACGGACCACTCGGCGGCGGGCCAGACGGACGGGTCCACGTCGGTGTAGATCATGGCCACGATCTCGGCCGGCGTTCTCGCGCCTGCCGCCAGTGCCCCTCTGACCTGTTCCAGCCGCTCCGCTCGGTGCGAAAGGTAGTAGTCAAGGGTGCCGGCAGGATCCGACAGCATCGGGCCGTGCCCGGGCAGCAGCAGTCGTACCGCGTGGTCCTCGGCGAGGTCCCGCAGCGCCCCGAGGCTCCGCAGGTAGTCACCGAGGTTCCCGTCCTTCGCGATGACCGTCGTCCCCCTGCCGAGGACGGTATCTCCGGTGAACAGGGCGCCGTCCGCGGGCAGCAGGAAGCTCACCGAGTCGGCCGAATGGCCGGGCGTCCCGATCACCCGAAGCTCGCAGCCGGCCGCCGTAACCACGTCGCCACCTGCGAGCCCCTCGGTGCCCAGCCGGTGCGCCGGGTCGGCGGCCTGCACGGGCGCGCCGCTCAGCTCGGCAAGCCGAGCCGCCCCGGCAGAATGATCGAGGTGCCCGTGGGTCAGCAGGATCCTGTCCACCCTGCGGTCGCCCGCCACCGCCTCGGTGAGCACCCGGCGCAGGTGCTCCTCATCGTCCGGCCCGGGATCGATCACCACGACCGATGATGAGCCCGGCTCGGCGATCAGCCACGTGTTGGTGCCGTCCAGCGTCATCGGCGACGGATTCGGCGCGAGCAGGCACGTCGCCCGCTCCGTCCGGAAGCCATCGATATCCTTGCTCATAGGGGGTATTCAACCTCAGGCGGCATGGCCAGCCACACCTGGTCCTCCTCGATGACGGGAGCGGGCAGCACCGGGACGATCTGCCTGCGTGCGGCCATGATCGCGGCCACGTCCCGATACGTGGCGAGCTCCGCCAGCGTCACCGCAGTCGGCGGTAGCAGCGTGATCTCGCCGGATCTGGCGGCCCTCAGCGCCGCGGACGGCTCCCACCAGCTTCCGGAGTCGGACTCACCCGCCGCCAGCGATGCCGTCTGCCCCGGCGGCAGGGCCGCAGCGAAGAACCAGGTGTCGAAGCGGCGGGGCGAGATCACGGGCGTGATCCAGCGAGCCCACGGCGTCAGCAGGTCGGCGCGGAGCAGCAGGCCGCGACGGCGGAGCAGGTCACCGATCGAGGCCGTGCCGGAAAGCAGCCAGTCCCTGTCCTGTTCCAGCGCGGCGCCGTCTCGCACTAGCTCGTCGGCCGACGGGCCGGCGAGCAGCACTCCGGCTTCCTCGAACGTCTCCCTGACCGCCGCGCAGGCCAGGGCGCGCGCGCGATCTGCCGGGATACCGAGCAGGCCGCCGAGATCGGCCGGCGACGGGCCGGCCCAGCCCGTCTCGCCGACGCCCGGGTCGGTATCGGGCTCGTCGACGGAACCGCCCGGGAACACGCAGGCCCCCGGGGCGAACTCCAGCGCCCCGGCCCGCCGCAGCAGGAACACCTCGACGCCGGGTCCCTGCCGGAGCAGGACCACCGTGGCGGCGTCCCGCGGGACCGCGGGTGGCAGCGCGCGCGCGAAGAAATCGCGGGCTCGCTCGGCCATCCCGCGCGGCACGGGCACGCGGGATGGAATCCGCCGTTCGCTCATCGGGGCCTCAGTCGTGGACCTCGGCGATCAGCTCCACCTCAACCGGCGCGTCAAGCGGAAGCTCCGCCACGCCGACCGCGCTGCGGGCATGCCTGCCCTCCTCGCCGAACACCTCGATCAGCAGCTCGCTCGCGCCGTTCACCACCTGCGGCTGGCCGTTGAATCCGGGCGCGCTGGCGACAAAGCCGGTGACCTTCACGATCCGCCGGATCCGGTCCAGGCCACCGGCGGCGGCCGCAGCCGCCGCGATCGCGTTCAGCGCGCAAGCCCGGGCCAGCCCGGCCGCATCTGCCGGGCTGACATCGGCGCCCACCTTGCCGGTGGCGGGCAGTTTCCCGTCCACCACCGGCACCTGCCCGGAGACGTAGACAAACGCACCGGTCCGCACGGCGGGCACGTAGGCCGCGAGCGGCGCCGTCACCGGCGGCAGAGTCAGCCCGAGCTCGGCCAGCCGTTCGGTCGGGCTCACTGCTTCTCCCTCTTCATGTAGGCGACAAGCTGCTCGGAGTTGGGGCCGGGTATTACCGCCACCAGCTCCCAGCCGTCATCACCCCAGTTATCCAGGATCTGCTTGGTCGCGTGCACGAGCAGCGGCACCGTCACGTACTCCCACTTTGGCATGGACCGACTTTACGCCTTGTCACTCGCCGTCATGTCGGGGGCATTGACCTGCCGGACCTCGGGGGTCATCGCATCCTCTATCTGGGGCGCGGCTGGGATGGCGGCGTCCTCGAGTTCAGGTACCTTCGTGTTCGAGATGGCCGCTTCGGCCGCCGCCACCTCGGCGTCGCCGAGGTCCTCGAGCTCGCCTAGCGGTTCGGGCGGCGGGGCCGCCGGGCCGGGTGCCATCTTGTCGAAGAACCTGAGCAGCTCGACCGGAACGGGCATGACCAGCGTGCTGTTTCTCTCCCCGGCCACCTCGACCACGGTCTGCAGCAGCCGCAGCTGGAGGGCGGCAGGGTCACGCGCCATCACGTTGGCCGCCGCGGCGAGCCGCTTGGACGCCTGGTACTCGCCGTCGGCGGTGATGATCCTCGCGCGCCGTTCCCGCTCCGCCTCCGCCTGCCGCGACATGGACCGCTTCATGCCCTCGGGCAGCGACACGTCCTTGATCTCCACCCGCTCGACCCGGATCCCCCACGGACCCTCGGTCGGCTCGTCGATGATCCGGCGCAGCTCGCGGTTGACCGAATCGCGCTCGGCCAGCAGCTGGTCCATCTCGGACTGGCCGATGATCGACCGGAGCGAGGTCTGCGCCTGCTGGGAAATGGCGAACATATAGTTCTGCACGTTCACGGTGGCCTTGATCGGGTCCACCACCCGGAAGTACACCACGGCGTCCACCCGGACGCTGACGTTGTCCCTCGTGATGCCTTCCTGGGCGGGCACGGCCATGGCGACGATCTGCATGTTGACCTTTTGCATCCGGTCGCCGATCGGCCTGATTATGGTCAGCCCGGGCCCGCGGATCTCGGGCATGACCCGGCCGAACCGGTAGATGATGCCCTGCTCGTATTGCTGCACCACCTTGAGCGAGCGCGCGGCGGCGATCAACCCGAGTATGACCAAGACCACGATGATGGCAACAACTGCACCCACCGGGATCACCTCTCTTCCTAGACCCAGCGTAGTGACTAATAGCCGGCATGCCACGTGCCGCCACCGAACCATAAGGTCGCCGCGCCGAGATAGCCTCCGTGGGAGAGAACAACCGGAGGCATTTCGGCATGACCACGAGGGATACCGACTGGGACGGCGTGCGGCTGCACGTGGTTACCGGCAAGGGCGGTACCGGCAAGACGACGGTAGCGGCGGCCATGGCGCTGGCGCTTGCCACGGCCGGCCGCAAGGTCCTGCTGATCGAAGTGGAGGGCAGGCAGGGCATCGCCAGGCTCTTCGACTGCCCGCCGCTGCCGTACGAGGAGCGGAAGGTCGCGATCGGCCTGGGCGCCGAGGGAGCCGGCCAGGGCGGCGACGTGTACGCGCTCGCCGTGGACCCGGAGGGCGCGCTGCTTGACTACATGGAGATGTTCTATAACCTGCGCCGCACCGGGAAGGCGCTGACCAGGCTTGGCGTGATGGATTTCGCGACCACCATCGCACCGGGCCTGTCCGACGTGCTGGTCACGGGGAAGGCCACCGAGGCGACCAGGCGGCGCGAGGGACCGCGCGGCAGCGCTCACGTCTATCACGCGGTCGTGATGGACGCACCGCCGACCGGCAGGATCAGCCGCTTCCTCGACGTCAGCACCGAGGTCTCCGGGCTGGCCAAGGTCGGCCCGATCAGGACGCACGCCGACACCGTGGCCAGGGTGATCCGCTCGCCCCAGACGGCCGTGCACTTCGTCACCACGCTCGAGGAGATGCCGGTCCAGGAGACCCTTGACGGCATCGCGGAACTCCGCGAGCTGACCGGCGACGCCATCCGGCCCGGCGGCATCATCATCAACATGGCCCGCCCCGCGCTGCTCGGTCCCGCCGACCTCGCCGCCGCGGCCAGCGGCTCGCTCGACGTCACCGAGCTCGCGGTAGGCCTGAAGGCGGCGGGCATCGGCGACAATCACGGCCTCGCGGCCGACCTCATGACCGAGCTGAGGGAACACGCGCTCCAGGTCGCGCTGCAGAACCGGGAACGGGACGAGCTGCTGACCGCCGGACAGCCGCACTACGAGCTGCCGATGATCCCGGACGGCATCGACCTGGCCGGCCTGTATCAACTGGCAGCCACCCTCAGGAAACAGGGAGCAGCATGAGCGAGCCAAAGGGGCGCGGCGCCGACTGGACTGAGGAGCGACGAAGGAGCGACGAGGGAAGGAGGCGCCTCAAGGCGCCCCGCAGGCGAGCGGGAGACACAGCGTGACTACCAAGCCGGTGTGGCTGGACATGGACCGGATCATCGACGACCGGCGGACCAGGATCATCGTGTGCTGCGGTTCCGGCGGGGTGGGCAAGACGACGGCCGCGGCCGCGATCGGCCTGCGGGCCGCCGAACGCGGCAGGCAGGCGTGCGTGCTCACCGTCGACCCGGCCAGGCGGCTGGCCCAGTCCATGGGGCTGACCTCTCTGGACAACACCCCCCGCCAGGTGGACGGGGTGCAAGCGGCGAACGGCGGCAGCCTGCACGCGATGATGCTGGACATGAAGCGGACGTTCGACGAGATCGTCGAGGCGCACGCCGACCCCGACCGGGCCGCGCAGATCCTGGCGAACCCGTTCTACCAGTCGCTGTCGTCGAGCTTCGCCGGCACCCAGGAGTACATGGCCATGGAAAAGCTCGGCCAGCTCAGGCACGCCGACGAGTGGGATCTCATCGTGGTCGATACTCCGCCCAGCCGCTCCGCGCTTGACTTCCTCGACGCGCCGCAGCGGCTCGGCAGGTTCCTCGACGGCAGGCTGATCCGGCTGCTCACCGTCCCGGCCAAGGCGGGCATGTCCTACATGAAGGTGCTGAACGCCGGGTTCGCGATGATGACCGGCGCGCTGACCAAGATCCTCGGCGCGCAGGTGCTCAAGGACGCGCAGACGTTCGTGACCGCGTTTGACACCATGTTCGGCGGCTTCCGCGAGCGCGCCGAGACAACGTACCGCCTGCTGCAGGCGCCAGGCACCGCATTTCTCGTGGTGGCCGCGCCGGAACCGGACGCGCTGCGCGAGGCCTCGTACTTCGTGGAGCGGCTGGACGCCGAGCGCATGCCGCTTGCCGGGCTCATCCTCAACCGGGTGCACACCTCGCCCGCCGGGCGGCTGAGCGCCGCCCGGAGCCTGGCCGCCGCCGAAACGCTCGAGATGCAGGACCGGCCGGACGGCCCCGCCGCCGATGGCCAGCGCTACTCGACCGCCGCCGCGGCGCTGCGAATCCATGCGGAACGGATGCAGCTGAGCAAGCGAGAACGGCGGCTGGCCGAGCACTTCACGTCGGCCCACCCGACCATTCCGGTCGCCGAGGTGGACGCGCAGCCAGAGGACGTGCATGACCTCGACGGGCTGCGCGTGATCGGATCGATACTGTCCAAGCAGGGTGCATAACGATCCGGCCGGGCTGATATGCCCGCCGGTCGGTGTTGGCTACCCCGGGATTTGGTTAAGGCCGGCCGCTCCGTTGCGGCCGGACCTCAGCAGCTCTTGGCTCGCCGTGCCAGTCGGTGGCGGCGGGCTCAGCTGGCGACGAGCTCGTCGATGGACTGCCGCTCGTACTCGTCGCGGGCGCGCTCGAGCAGGTCACGCCACGAGGTGACCTCGGGCCTGCGGCGCAGCAGCGCGCGACGCTCCCGCTCGGTCATACCGCCCCAGACACCGAACTCGATTCCGTTGTCGAGCGCATCCGCAAGGCACTCAGTACGAACCGGGCAGCCCCGGCAGATCAGCTTGGCGCGATTCTGCGCTGCGCCCTGGACGAACAGCTCGTCAGGGTCCGTTCCCTTACATGCGGCGCGTGTGGTCCAGTCAGTGATCCACATGTGCCCACTCCTCTTGATCGTCGAGCACGGTCACCCGACGGTCGTCTCGATGGGTTGCGATCCCGAGGTCAGGTACGTGCGGCCGCCCTGCCACGGTTATCTGTTCGTGATCCAGCAACTTACGGAAGTCCGGCCTGGATGCCAAGACCCCGGCATGGCCATTTACCAAATAGTCCTCATGGGCTATATACAAGGGGTAATGATCACTCTCTGGTTGTGGTCATGTCCTAATAGTAACTACTGGCCCGGCTGATGCCCGGCCGGCCCGCACTTGAATTCCGATTGTGCATAGTTTGGCTACGTTATCGTGATCTGCCGGTATCTGCGCCGTTTATGCCCGCACGCAACGGCACCTGCCACTCACGATCGCGGCGTACCCTGATCGCGTGCAGTCCGGAGAGACTATTTTCACCCGCACGAGCGTGCTCGGCCGCCTCATCACGTTTGCCGCCGTCGGCGGGGTGCTTGCCGCTGCCCTCGTGATCCCGGTGGTCGCAGCGACGGGAGTCCTGGTCAGGAACGAGGCCGACAAGTTCACTACCCTGTCGCTGAACACCCAGGGCCTTCCGCAGCGGTCGGAGATCCTGGACAGGAACGGCAAGCTGCTCGCCTACGTGTACGGGGTGGACGTGCCCTACGGGAGCAGCGCCACCAACTCCCAGACGCTGCAGTACTTCGGCTGGGACCGGCAGCCGGTCACCTTCAACCAGATCGCGCCGGTCATGGTGAACGCCATCGTGGCCATTGAGGACTCCAGGTACTGGCAGCACGGCGCGATCGACCTGCGCGGCACGATCCGCGCTGCGGTGAACGACATCGAGCACCAGCCGGTCCAGGGCGGGTCCACGATCGCCCAGCAGTACGTGAAGAACGTCCTGCTGCTCAACGCCGAGGTGGCGCGGAACACCAAGGCTGAGCAGGCAGCGTACGCGGAGACGCTGACCCGCAAGCTGAACGAGCTGCGGATGGCGGTGAACGTCGAGCATGCGCAGAGCAAGCAGGACATCCTGGCTGGCTACCTGAACGACGCCTATTTCGAGAACAACGCCTACGGGATCGAGGCGGCGGCCGAGACCTACTTCGACACCACGGTGCAGAAGCTGACCGTGACCCAGGCCGCCACGCTGGCCGGCATCGTGGAGAACCCGTCCGCCTACGACCCGATCCTGCACCCGGGCAACGCGCTGGCCCGGCGCAACACCGTGCTCGCGCGGATGGCGGCGACGGGCAACGGGCTCACCGCGGCGGAGGCCAAGGCCGACGAGGCCATGCCCCTCGGCCTGCACGTCTCGGTGCCGGAGAGCGGGTGCGAGTCGAGCACCGTGGGCACCGCCGGGTTCTTCTGCGAGTACGTGGAAGAGGTCTTCCTGCACGACCCCGCGTACGGGGCGACGCCGATGGCCCGGGCCAAGCTGCTGTCCACCGGCGGGCTACGGATCTACACCACGCTCGACCCGCAGGACCAGCAGGCCGCGTCCAACGCGGTGGACTACGTCGAACCTGAAGACAGCAACTACTACAACCCGGGTCACAACGCGGACACCGAGGCGGTGATCCAGCCGGGTACCGGCGATATCCGCGCCATCGCGGAGAACGCCCCCTACGGCACCGGGAGCGGGCAGACCGAGATCGACTACGCGGTGAACACGGTGGACGGAGGAAGCGCCCAGGGGGTACAGACTGGTTCCTCGTCCAAGCTGTTTACGCTGATCACCGCGCTGAATCAGGGCATTCCCTTCGGCTTCACCCTGCATGTGCCCGGCACCGAGACAATCGACGGCTACACCAACTGTCAGGGCGCGCCGGCCGGAAACTACAAGGGCATCCCTGGCGCGTACAACGTGACCAACGCGGAGGGACCCGGCGCGTCCACGGACTCGCTCTACACCGGGACCACCAATTCCATCAACGTGTTCTACGCCCAGCTGGAGAAGAAGGTCGGCCTGTGCAACGTGGTGCACACCGCGGTCGACCTGGGCATGACCCGGGTGGACGGCACGTCGCTGCTGCAGGCGGACGGCAACCTGTACTCCGCGGACAACATCCCGTCCTTCACCCTGGGCTCGGTCAACGTGGCGCCCTTGTCGATGGCGGCGGCCTACGCCACCGTCGCGGCCAGGGGCATCTACTGCGCGCCGGTCGCGATCAGCAAGATCGTCACGGCGGGCGGCGGCACGCTGTCGGTCCCGTCGGCGGGCTGCCACCGGGTGATCTCCTCGGACGTGGCGGACGCCGTCAACTACATCCTGCAGGGCGTACTGACCACAGGTACCGCATCGACCGTCGGCGGTTTCCCCGGGCGGGAGGCGGCCGGCAAGACCGGGACGTCGAACGTGGAGAACGGCTACGGCACCCCGTACGCCGCCTTCGCCGGCTACACGCCGAACCTGGTGGGGTACGTCTCGGTGTTCAACCCGGTCTCCCCGACGGTCCACGACACGATGGGCGGGCCGGCCAGCTGCTACCGGCTGGAGTCCGGGGGCCTGGCCTGTCCCGGCGAGATGTTCGGCACCAACGCGCCCGCGTCGACCTGGCACATGACGTTCGACCACGCCGACCTCGGGCCGGTGACCTACTTCGTGCCCGTCGCCGCCGACAGCCCGTTCAACGCCAAGGGCAACGGCCAGGTCGTCGTCCAGCCGACGCCACCCAAGAAAAAGGGCGGCAAGGGCGGTAACGGCGGGGGCAACGGCGGCGGTCCGGGCGGGCCGACTAACCCGGTGCCGACTGCATTCCCGACGCCGACCAAGAGGGGCAACTGACCACCGGTTGTCAGCCGGCCGTTAGCTGACGGCGGACCTCGGCGGCGATGCGTGCCCCGTCCGCGCGGCCGGCGATCCGGGGCGTGACCACCCGCATGACCTGGCCCATGCCCGGCATGCCGCTGGCGCCGGTCTCGGTGATCGCGGCGGTAACGAGGGCGGCCAGGTCGTCGTCGCTGAGCTGTGCCGGAAGGTAGCCCGCGAGGACCTCTCCCTCGGCGCGCTCGGCCGCGGCCTGGTCGGCGCGATCGGCGGCGGCGAACGCCTCCGCGGCCTCCCGCCGCTTCTTCGCCTCGCGGGTGAGCACCTTCACGATCTCCTCGTCGCTGAGCTCGCGAGCCGAGGCGCCTGCCACCTCCTCGTTCGTGATGGAGGTCAGCGCCATCCGCAGCGTGCGCATCCGCACCTGATCGCGTGCCCGCATCGCGGCGTTCAGGTCCGCCCGCAGCCGATCCTTTAGCTCAGCCACGGGTCCATCCTAGGAAACGGGCGCGCGCCGCTGGCCGTCAGTGCCATACCTCGGTCCATGGCACCATGAGTAGGTGCGAATGCGGACTCTCATCCCGGCCACCGCCGCCGTCGGTGCCGTCGGCGTCGGCCTGGTCGGCTATGCGGCAGTCATCGAGCGGAACTGGTTCGCCCTCCGGCAGTTCGAGGTCCCGGTCCTGCCGCCAGGCACGCGGCCGCTGCGGGTGCTGCACATCTCCGACACGCACCTCACGCCGGGCCGTCGCCGGCTCATGTCCTGGATCAGGTCACTCGACGATCTGGACCCCGATCTGGTCGTCAACACCGGGGACTCCATCGCGCACCAGGAGTCCGTCCGTTATCTCCTGGATGCCCTGGGTCCGCTGCTTGACCGGCCGGGCGCCTTCGTGTTCGGCTCCAACGACCTGTACGCGCCGGTCCCCAAGAACCCGATGCGCTACTTCCGCCGGACGAAGTCGCGCTGGTGGGAGCGGCGGGGTCCCGACCTGCCCTGGGAGAAGCTCCGCGACGAGATGGTCGCGGCCGGCTGGCTGGACCTGAATAACCAGCGCGGCAGGCTGACCGTCGGCGGGGCTAACCTCGCGCTTGCGGGCGTGCACGACTCGCACATCAGGCGGGACCGTTACGAGAAGGTGGCCGGCCCCGCGGACTCGGACGCCGATCTTCGCATCGGGGTGCTGCATTCACCAGAGCCCCGGCTGCTCGACCGGTTCGTCGCCGACGGGTACGAACTGCTGCTCGCGGGGCATACCCACGGCGGCCAGCTGTGCCTGCCCTGGTACGGCACGCTGGTCACCAACTGCGGCATAGACCGCGAGCGTGCCCGTGGCTTGCACCGGCACCCCGCCGACGGCGAGGCCTGGCTGCACGTATCGGCCGGCCTGGGAACCTCGCCGTGGGCACCGGCCAGGTTTGCCTGCCGCCCCGAAGCCAGCCTGCTCACCCTGGTACCTCGGTAACCGGGTCCCGGCGACCGCGTTCTGGCAGCCGTCTAACGCCGTCCGGCCCGAGCGGGTCTGCCTTTCCGCTAGACTGTCGAGGACTCGTCCGGCGCCGCCGAGGCTCCGGGCGGGCGGGGTGTAGCGCAGCTTGGCAGCGCGCTTCGTTCGGGACGAAGAGGCCGCCGGTTCAAATCCGGCCACCCCGAC
>JASHTQ010000672.1 GCA_030040475.1 Streptosporangiaceae bacterium | reverse complement strand
CGGCCAGGCCGCGCAGCGAGGCCTCGGCGACCTCGGTGAACGGCACGTAGTCCCCGGTGGCGGACAGCGCCATGCCGTCTCGCAGCGTCCGGGTGTACCAGGCCTCGAGCAGGTGCGGCGGCTGGCCGATCTCGACGAGCCGCGCCCGCAGCGGCTCGAGCGACATCAGCGTCTCGATCACGTCGAAGGCCACAACGGCGGGGCGGTTTGTCATGACAGGTCCAGGTTGTGCGGTGCGTCTTCGCCGGGACATCGGATAAGCAGCGGGACGGCCTGCGAGCCATCCCGCCGGGCCATTACATGGTCACGTAAGTATGGCGTCACGCGCGGGTCAAATTCACATTTGACGGCAGACTTTTTCTGGCCATGTTGCCGTCGGCCCGGGAAATTCGGTAATAAATCCGGGTATTCGCGGCCGGCTGGAGGAATCGGCTGGCGGAATCAGGAGCCGTCGCAGGAATCAGGAGTCGCCGTCGTCCTCGAGATCGGAGATATCCAGCTCGGGCTCGCCGTGCACGAACGTGTCGGGATTTTCCAGGTCGTCGGCGGCCGGCAGCAGGTCGGGATGCGCCCACAGGGCATCCCTGCCGTCGATGCCCCTGGCGTCGGTCAGGCCCTGCCAGATCGCCGCCGCCTCGCGCAGCCGGCGAGGCCGCAGTTCGAGCCCGACCAGCGTCGCGAACGTGCGTTCCGCGGGACCGCCGGTCGCCCGGCGCCGCCTGATCGCCTCGGCCAGCGCGTCGGCGTGCGTGAGGCGTTCCCGCGCCACCGCGGCGACCACCGTCGCCACCCAGCCCTCCACCAGCGCGAGCGCGGTCTCCAGCCGGCTCAGTGCGGCCTTCTGCGCGGGGGTGTCCTCGGGCCGGAACAGGCCCTCTCCCGCCAGCGCGTCGCGCAGCGCCTCCGGGTTGGTGATGTCGACCTCGGGGATCGCCTGCTGCAGCCGCGACATGTCCATGGTGATCCCGCTCGCGTACTGCTCGACCGCGCCGAGCAGGTGCGCGGGCAGCCACGGGACATGGGCGAACAGCCGCTGGTGCGCGGCCTCCCGCAGCGCGAGGAAGAGCCGGACCTCGCCGGCGTCGACCGAGAGGCCCTGGCCGAACTCCGCCACTCCCGCGGGCAGCAGCGCCGCCGTGCCTTCGGGCCCGAGCGGGAGGCCGATGTCGGCGGAGCCGACCACCTCGCGGGCGAGTTCGCCGACCGCCGTCCCGGTCTGGCTGCCGATCATGGCCCCGCCGATCTGCCGCAGCATGGCGGCGAGCCCCTCGAGGCCGCCCCCGCCGCCGAAGGCCCCGAACGCCTGCCTGAGCTCCTCGGGAACCCCCTCGCCCAGCTGGGCGGGGTCCGTGGTGAGCAGGCCGCTCATCGCCTCGACGCCCTTGGCCGCGATCGGGTCGCACAGCTTCGCCCAGACGGGGAAGGTCGCCTCGAGCCACTCCGACCGGCTCCAGGCCTCGATCTTGCGGACGCCTGAGGGGAAGGCGGTGACCTCGTTCAGCCACAGATCGGCCAGCCGGATCGCCTCGGTGATCTGGCTGCGCTGCGCGTCAAGCACGCTCGGGTCGCCGGCCGCGGCGATCGCGTGCCTGGCCACGTTCTTGGCCAGGTCCCAGTTGACCGGGCCGCCGCGGTAGGACAGCAGGTCGGCGAACTGGCGCAGCGCGTCCGCGAACTGCTGCGGGTCGCCCATCGGCCCGAACGGCCCGCCGCCTGAGCCCGGACCGGGAATCTGGCCGCCAGGCCCGGACCCGGTTCCGAACCCGAACGGCCCGCCGGGTCCCGATCCGCTGGCGCCCGAGCCCTGGCCGCCCTGGTCTTCTGGCTTGTCCGGCAGGCCAAAGCCGAACGGGCGATCAGCCATCATTGGCTCTGAGGCAGGATGGAAGGGTCATGACCGTCACGTTATCTCGGGAGAAGCACACTGTGACAAACGCCCGGCGGCCGGTTCGCCGCGAGCGGAGTGACGCACCTCATCAGCCTATGCCCGTCGTGGCCGTCACCGGGGCAGCGGCCGGGATCGGCCGCGCCCTGACCGTCAGGCTCGCCTCGTCGCAGCTGGTCAAGAGGGTCATCGCGATCGACGCTCACCGCGGTGACATCGCGGGCGTGACGTGGCGGGTTGCCGACGTGCGCGATCCGGCGCTGGCCGGCCGGCTGACCGGCGTGGACGTGGTCGTTCACGCGGACTTCGACCTGGTCCCGGACTCCGACGCCAGGCGGCGGCGGGCGTTCAACGTCCGCGGCGCGCAGACGGTGCTGACCGCCGCGGCGGCCGGCCGGGTCGGTCGGGTGGTGCTTGTCACCAGCGCGATGGTGTACGGCGCCCGCGCGGACAACCCGGTCCCGCTGCCGGAGGACGCCCCGCTAGCCGCGGACGCGGACAGCAGCGTGGCCGGGGACCTGCTGGAGGTCGAGCAGCTGGCCCGCCGCTCGCCGCGGGCCAACCCGGGCATGGCGGTGACCGTGGTCCGCCCCGCGGCCCTGGTCGGTGACGCCCTTTCTCCCGTGGACACGCTCGTGACCAGGCATTTCGAGGCGCCGCGCCTGCTGACCGTGAAGGACTGCGCGCCTCGCTGGCAGTTCTGCCACGTGGATGACCTCACCTCCGCGCTGGAGTTCGCCGC
Organism: Streptosporangiaceae bacterium; assembly: GCA_030040475.1. The sequence goes on along the minus strand of JASHTQ010000672.1, from coordinate 861 downwards.
GGCCGGGGGGATCGAGGGGAACGTCGCGGTGGGCTGCGACGGCTGGCTCGAACAAGACGAGGTGGAGCGGATCAGCGGGCTGAAGAGCATCGAGCTGCCCGCCAGGCTGACCTTCGGCACCGCGCAGCGGCTGCACCGGCTCGGGGTGACGCCCGCGCCCGCGATAGACATGCGCTACGTCGTCTACCCGTGGGTGGTGGACGCGGCCGCGCTGCGCGGGGCAGGCTGGCGGCCGCAGTTCGATAACGCGACGGCGCTGCGCGTCCTGCTCGACCAGCGCCAGGGCAGGCACGCGGTGGCCGGCCGCAGGATAGCCCGCAAGGAGGCGACCATCACCGCCGCAGGCGCCACGGTCGCCGTGCTCGGCACCGCCGCCATCGTCCGCCGCGCCCGCCGCCGCCACCACGCCGACGGCTAGCGTCCATGCTCGATCGCACGCCGACCGGTTACCCTTAGCTAGTGAGCGCTGTACGCCTGATCGCCGTGCGATCCGATGAACTGTCGGTGGACGAGGTCCGGGCCGCGGTCGCGGACCCTGCCGCGGGCGGCATCGCGCTGTTCGTCGGCACGGTCCGGGACAACGATCATGACCAGCGGGTCCGCGGCCTGTCCTACACCGCGCACCCGTCCGCGGAGGCCGAGCTCCGCCGGGTGGCCGAGGAGATCGCGGAGAAGTTCCGGGTCATCGGCGTCGCGGCCGTGCACCGGGTCGGCGAGCTTGCGATCGGGGACCTGGCCGTGGTGGTGGCCGTGTCCTGCCCGCACCGGGGCGAGGCGTTCGACGCGTGCCGCGCGATGATCGACCTGCTGAAGGCGTCGGTGCCGATCTGGAAGCACCAGCTGTTCGCGGACGGCAGCAGC
>JASHTQ010000086.1 GCA_030040475.1 Streptosporangiaceae bacterium | reverse complement strand
CTAGCTGCCCGCGAGGTCATCGTCGGCGATGACGCCTGTTCCTTCGCCGTGGACCTGCAGCGCCTTTGGCTGCAGAAACATCGCCGCCTGCTCTGGGTCAAGGATGACTTGGCCGGAATCGTCGAGGAATGGAACCGATCGGCACGACGCTGGCTTGCCGATAGGCGCCGTCGCTATCTCGCTCTAGCGGTGGTCGGCGTCGTGCTGGTCGGCTATCTGGCCTACGCCCTGGCCGCCGGGGCGCCCCCCTTCTCCGCCCCGAGCTTGCCGCAGAGCCTCACGCAGCTGCTGCCAGGAAACCTGCAAGACAAGCTGAGCGAGTGCCACAGTTCGGCCCCGCCACGACTATGGGTCATGCGCGGAACGGTCAACACGCTGCACTGCACTGACTCCGGCCTTCCTGGCGGGAACATCTATGTCTTCCAACTCGACAGCAGCCGCGACTACCAGGCCGCCTGGCAGAACTTCAATCGATGGTGGGCGTTCCCTAAGAAGGCGGAACCGACGTGCCCGCCAACCCCGAAGGGCTGGGGAGCCGTTTCCGAGAACTTCGCAGCTTATGACCTCCAACTGGAGGAATGCGGAATGGCCCCTGCTTCGAATAACAAAGCGTCCGCTTCGAATAGCGCGGCACCTGCTTATGCATGGTCTTATCCGTCGAGCGAAGCGTTCGTTGTCGTCGAAGGCACTCCAGGCTCCTCGTTCTCCGTCTTGGATAACTGGTTTGGGCAGCCGGTGTCCGCGGGTGTCCTGGACCAGGCGTGGACGGTCCACTGGAAGGTCCTGTCCGCCTCCAGTAACGCGAACGCGAAGGCAGGGCAGACGTGGGATGATTCCTGGACCTTCACCCCTGGGTGCGCGGCCGCCTCTTGTAACGTGGGCGTAGCCGGGACCTTCGACGGGATCACGTTCGCAACCGCATCCCTCTCCTATTCGGGCGCGGCGTATACCGGGAACACGACGGTGGGCGGGTACTGCACCGGGAGCAGCGGCAAGATCAAGCTCACCGACAAGATGCAGATCCAACTGCAGGTCCAGGGCGCGAAGGTGGAGGGCGGGACCTGGACCGCCACGTCGTGGACCGGCAGCGTCACCCTGTATATTCCGGCCGCGAGCAATTCCAAGCTGAACTGCTCGGCCGCCACGGTACAGATGAGCATTACCGGTAGCCCTTGAGCGTAAGCCGATCCTGAGTGGCTTCAGCCCGGTCAAGCAGCGGCTGGCAGCCCAGCCGCCGGGCAATGCGCACAGCCTCGCCGATCACGTCTGCCGCGGCCTCTGCGCCGCCGCGGGCGGCCAGGTAAGCGGCGTGGTCGAGCAGCCCGTGGGCTAGGTGATAGGGGGTGGAGTGCCGGCGCAGCCCGGCGATCGCGGCGGCGAACGCCTCGTCGGCGGCGGCCGGTTCCCGGTCGGCGGCGAGCAGGCGCGCGCGGGCCAGGTCGCGTTCGGCGCGCTGCATGGGGGCCAGATGCCCGGGCGGGCGACCCTCGAGCTGGGCCAGCAGCCCGGCGGTAGCGGCGACGTCGGCGAGGTCGTGCGCGGCGCGTGCGGCCAGCGGCCAGGCCCAGCGCAGGTTCTCGTTGCTGATCCCGAGGGCATCTGCCTGGCCGAGGGCGACACGGGCGTGGCGCAGCGCAGCGGCGGGCTCGCCGCATGCGGTGGCGGCGAACGCCTCAGTGACCGCGATACGCGCCTGGTCCTGCGGGGACAGGCTCGCCCGCAGGCCGCCAAGCGCGGCGAGGGCAGCTCGGGCGGCGGGAGCGTCGCCGCGCAGCGCCGCCAGCCACGCCAGGCAGCAGGGCAGGTGTTCGATGTCGGCTAGGCCGTCGCCCTCGATGGCCCGGGCCAGTTCGGCCTGGGCGGCGTCCCAGTCGCCGGTCATCGCCAGCGCATGGGCAAGGTTACCGACCGCGGTCGCGAGCTGGCGGCGGGCGCCGACCCGGCGCAGCAGGGCCGCGGCGGCGCGGGCGGCCTTCGCGCCGACGGCCGGGTTCGTGCCGGTCACCGCGTCGGACAGGTTGAGCAGCGCGATGCCCTGCCGGACGGTATCGCCGGCCTGCCCGGCTAGCTGGGCGGCCTCCCGGTGGCAGGCAGCCGCCTGCTGCCTGTGCTCGGCGTGGACGTGGCAGATACCCCGGCTGGTAAACAGGCGGGCCAGGGTGGCATCGTCCACGGCCAGGTCCTGGCCTAGGGCGAGGGCCGCCGCGGACAGCGCGTCCGCGGCGAGTCCGCCGCCGACGGATATCTCTAGCGCCGCCAGGTAGTCCAGGGTGCGGACGGTGTCGGCGTCCGGGTCCGCCCGCAGCACCGCCAGCGCGGCGGTCAGCTGTTCACGCGCCTCGCCGTGCCGACCCAGCCGGGCCAGCGCATGCCCGGTGACGGCCTGGACGCGGGCGGCCGAGCGGCTATCGCCGCACTGCAGGTACAGCTCCCGGGCATGGCCGGCCTGGTCGGCGGCTGCGGCCCAGTCGGCATCGGCAAGGGCGGCATCGGCGGCGCGCTCCCGCAACGCCGCGGCGGCCGACGGCCCGCCCGGCCCGCCTGCGGTTTTTTTTCTGACTGTGAAACAAGCGGTCCCGGCACCCATGATGTCTCCCTCCGCCGCATCGCGCCATCGCAGGTGGCCTGGACGGCAGCCGTAGCCTGGCACGGCAGAGGTGCTCGCCGGATCGGCGAAATGACGTATCAGGCACTACGGAAATTGACTATCCCGGCCTGCCGGGAAGCAGCCCGTGCTCCGGGAGTCAGGGCGCGGAGCTAAGCTACTGTGCGTAGTCGTGAGTCCCGCGCGAGCGAGAGCGGCCCGCACCAGCCCGTGATGCGCCGCCGGTGACAAGGCAGAAATCGGCGCACTCCCCGGAACAGCCCGAACTCCCGCACGCACCTGCCGATTTCGTCCTGATCACACACGGTTCGCAACGGTCCGGCATGGTTTGCTTGATAAAAAGGTTATCAAGCCTTAACCTCACGGCAGCGAGGTGTTGTCTCACGCTGCACAGAAGACCGGCGTTCAGGAAGCAACCGGATACGAAGGGTGATATCAAAACCGGCCGATGGCGGCGTGCAAGCGCTCGTTCCAGGGCATAACCCTGGTAACGGATGTCACAACATAAGGGTGCCCCGAGGGCTATGGACGGAAAGGGGTGACCGTGAGCAGCGGATTGTCGCTCGCGTTCATGGTGATCGGGTTGCTCGCGGTGGTGTTCGCGCTCCTGGTTATCTGGCGCAGAACCGCTACTCCGGGGAACCCGAGCCTGCCCCAAGCCCAGGCTGCTCAGGATCGCACACAGATCGACTCGGTCACACAGGAGGTCGAACGCATCCGCGCACGCGCGGAGAGCGAGGCGGCCGGCATCGTCGGCCGTGCCAAGGACGAGGCCGAGCAGGCCGCCCAGGGCCGCCGCGAGGTCGAGGAGGAGATCCGCGCGGTCAAGGACGAGGTACGCGAGCTGCGCGGTGACCTAGAGCGACGGGAACTGCGCCTCGCCGACCGCGAGCAAAGGCTGGACGAGGAGCTCAGGCGGATCGAGGAACGCACCCAGTCACTCGACCAGCGCAAGCACGACCTCGAACGTCGCGCCGCAGAGCTCGACCAGAAGGACGCCGAACGCACCAAGGAACTCCAGCGCGTCGCCGGCCTGACCGCCGAGCAGGCCAAGGGCGAGCTGGTCGCCACGATCGAGAACCAGGCCAAGCGGGAAGCGGCGCTGATCGTCAGGGACATCGAGCACGAGGCCAGGGCCGAGGGCGAGAAGCGCGCCCGCAAGATCGTGACGCTCGCGATCCAGCGGGTGGCCACCGAGCAGACCAGCGAGTCCGTGGTGTCGGTGCTGCACCTGCCTGGCGACGAGATGAAGGGCCGCATCATCGGCCGCGAGGGCAGGAACATCCGGGCCTTCGAGTCGGTGACCGGCGTCAACCTCATCATCGACGACACGCCGGAGGCGGTGCTGCTCTCCTGCTTCGATCCGGTGCGAAGGGAGATCGGCCGGCTCACCCTTGAGCGGCTCATCGCGGACGGCCGGATCCACCCGCAGCGCATCGAGGACGCCTACGAGCGCGGCAAGGCCGAGATCGAGCAGCTGTGCGAGCGGGCAGGCCAGGACGCCCTGGTCGAGCTCGGCATCACCGACATGCACTCGGAGCTCGTCGCGCTTCTGGGCCGGCTGCGCTACCGGACCTCCTACGGGCAGAACGTGCTGCTGCACCTCATCGAGTCCGCGCACATCGCCGGCATGATGGCCAGCGAGCTGCGGATCGACCCGGCGCTGCTCAAGCGCTGCGCGTTGCTGCACGACATCGGCAAGGCGCTGACCCACGAGGTCGAGGGCAGCCACGCGCTGATCGGCGCGGAGATCGCCCGCCGCTACGGCGAGCCCGAGGACGTGGTGCACGCCATCGAGGCGCACCACAACGAGGTCGAGGTGCGCACGGTCGAGGCGGTGCTCACCCAGGCCGCGGACGCGATCAGCGGCGGCCGTCCGGGCGCGCGCCGCGAGTCGCTGGAGATGTACGTCAAGCGCCTGGAGCGCCTGGAGCAGATCGCCGGCGGCCACGAGGGCGTCGAGAAGGTCTTCGCCATGCAGGCGGGCCGCGAGATCAGGGTCATGGTCAAGCCCGACCGCATCGACGACATCCAGGCCCAGGTGATCGCCCGCGACATCGCCAAGCAGGTCGAGGAGGAACTGACCTACCCGGGCCAGATCCGCATCACGGTGGTGCGCGAATCCCGGGCCACAGAATTCGCCCGCTGACCTCCCCGCTGGCCCTTGCCCGCCGGCCGTTCCCGTCGGCCTTTCCGCGGGCTGCCTACCGGCCTTCCTCGCCGCCGCTTAGCGCGACCACCGGCACGCCGGGCGGAGTGAAGCCCATGATCTGGCCGTAGAAGGACAGTTCGGCCTCCAGGCTGGCGACGATGTTCTCCGCCTTCCTGAAACCGTGCGACTCGCCGGCGAAGGGCAGGTAGGCGTACCTGATGCCGTGCGTCGCGAGGTCTGCTGCCAGGGCCTCGGCCTGCGCAGGCGGCACGATCGGGTCGTCGAGTCCCTGCAGCAGCAGGATCGGGCAGGTGGCGTCGCTGACGTGCCCGAGCGGAGCCCGCTCGAGGTAGACCGCGTTGGATTCGGGCAACGGGCCGACCAGGCTGTCCAGGTACCGCGACTCGAAGTCATGGGTTAGCGCCGCGAAGCCCCGCAGGTCGGTCACCCCGAAGTACGAGGCCGCCGCGGCGAAGACGCCGCCGCCAAGGCCCCGCGATTCGACGGCCGTCGTAACTGCCGCCAGGGCTGTCCAGCCGCCCGCCGATCCGCCGCGGATGCCGAGCCGTTTCGCGTCGGCCTCGCCGTCGGCGGCCAGGGCGAGCGCGGCTGTTATCACGTCGGCCACGTCCACGATGCCCCACTGGCCGCGGAGCCGTTCCCGGTACACACGGCCGTATCCGCTCGAGCCGCCGTAGTTCACGTCCACGATCCCGATGCCGCGGCTGGTGAAGTACGCCTTGTCGAGTTCGAGCCTGGGGAAGACGTGCGCCGTGGGGCCGCCGTGTACCCAGACGATGTACGGCGGCAGTTCTCCGTCCGGCGCGGTGACCACGGGATTGGTCGGCGGATAGACCAGCGCGTGCACCACCGAGCCCGACGGCCCGGGCAGCCGCGCCGCTCGCGGCACAGGCAGGTACCCGACGTCGGGCAGCGAATCGGTGCTACGGCACAGCTCGCGTACGACCGGCCCTTCCGACGCGGCGATTTCCATGCCGATCACGCTGGCGGGCACGGTCGGCCCGCTCGCGAGGGCGGCCACCGCCTGGCCGAAGGCCGACAGCCCGGGCAGCACCTCGTACGGCAGGTTGAAGTCGGCGAGTAGCCCGGTCTCCGGATCGAGCACGCCGAGCCTGGACTCGCCCGTCCCGTGGCTGACGGCGATCCGGCCGTCGTCGAGTACCGCGTACGGGTACACGCCGAGCTGCCACAGCGGCCAGGCGAATTCCTCCTCCCGCGGACACAGCGGACGCGGCGCCGCCGGCCCGGCGGCGTCGGCGAGGTACAGGTTCCACCAGCCGGAACGATCCGAGATCAGGTAGAGGCTGTCATCGTCACGCCAGACCGGTGCGAGTACCGACTCACGCTCGCTGCCCATGACGACCCGGTGGTTCCCGGTATCCCCGATCGCGGCCACCCGAAGCTCGGCGCCGTCCCACGGCATCCGCGGATGATCCCAGCAGATCCAGGCCAGCCGGGTGCCGTCCGGCGACGGCGCCGGGAAGGCGAAGAAGTCCGAACCGCCCACCAGCACCCGGACGGCGTCGGCGTCGGCCGCGGCGGAACCGTCCAGCGGCACGGCCACGATCGCCCGGGTGATCCGGCCGGCGCGGTGCCGTTCCCGCACGCACCACACCTGCGTGCCGTCCGGGGACAGCACGAAGTCGGCGAACCGGTCGGCGGCGCGGTCGTCGGGGGGCGCCGTCAGCGGGCTCGGCTCCGTCGCCCCCTCTCCCGCTGCCGCTCCGGCGCGGTAGAGCCGCTGGTCGGCGAAGTTCGCGAAGATGAAGCCGTCCGGCAGCGCGCAGAAGGACTTGCCGCCGTATTCGTGCACGCGGGTCCTGGCGTTCCACGGCATCGGCAGCAGGTCCCGGCGGGTCCCGTCAGGATCCAGGCAGACGACGGCCTGTCGGCCGCCCTCGGCTGGCCGGGCCTCCTGCCACCAGACGCTGGTGCCCACCATCGTCGGGAACGCGAGGCCGACCTGCGTGCGCGCGACATCGGCGCCGCTGATGGGGGAGGGCCACTCACCATAGGGTGCGGTCTGCGCCGAGGTCACTTGCATACCGAATATCATGCCGGACGTTCCCTCCATGATCGTGGTGCACGTGCGGCAGCATCCGCCCCTATCCTGATCGTGTGGCAGGCGGCAGGACGTACCAGATTCGCACCTACGGGTGCCAGATGAATGCGCACGACTCCGAGCGTCTGGCCGGGCTGCTTGACGAGGCGGGCTACCAGCCGGCCCATGACGGCGAGACTCCTGACGTCATCGTCTTCAATACCTGCGCGGTAAGGGAGAACGCCGCCGACCGGCTGTACGGCAACCTCGGTCATCTGCTGCCGCACAAGCAGAAGGGCATGCAGATCGCGGTGGGCGGCTGCCTGGCGCAGATGGAACGCAGCAGGATCACCCAGCGCGCGCCGTGGGTAGACGTGGTCTACGGCACCCACAACATGAGCTCGCTGCCCGCGCTGCTGGAACAGGCCAGGGTCAGGAACGAGGCGCAGGCGGAGTTCGCCGAGACGCTGGAGACCTTCCCGTCGCTGCTGCCCGCCCGGCGCCAATCCAGCTACTCCGCCTGGGTCGCGATCTCCGTGGGCTGCAACAACACCTGCACGTTCTGCATCGTGCCGAGCCTGCGCGGCAAGGAACGGGACCGCCGCCCGGGCGACATCCTGGCCGAGATCCGCGCGCTGGTCGCCGACGGCGTCCTTGAGGTCACGCTGCTCGGCCAGAACGTGAACTCCTACGGCGCCGAGTTCGGCGACAGGACCGCGTTCGGCAAGCTGCTGCGCGGCTGCGGCCAGATCGACGGCCTGGAGCGCGTCCGGTTCACCTCCCCGCACCCGAGGGACTTCACCGACGACGTCATCGACGCGATGGCGCAGACCCCGAACGTGATGCCCAGCCTGCACATGCCCCTGCAGTCCGGCTCGGACGCGGTGCTGAAGGCGATGCGCCGGGCCTACCGCAGGGACCGGTACCTGGCCATCCTGGACCGGGTCCGCGCCAGCATCCCCGACGCCGCCATCACCACCGACATCATCGTCGGTTTCCCCGGCGAGACCGACCAGGACTTCGAGGACACCCTGGACCTGGTCCGCACGGCCAGGTTCGCCGGCGCGTTCACCTTCCGATACTCCATCCGACCCGGAACCCCGGCCGCGACCATGGACGCCCAGGTCCCCGCCGCCGTCGTGCAGGAGCGCTACGAGCGGCTCACCGCCCTGGTCGAGGAGACCACCTACGCGGAGAACCAGAAGCAGACCGGCGCAACCGTGGAAGTGCTCGTGGCCGAGGGCGAGGGCCGCAAGGACGCCGCCACCCACCGCATGTCCGGCCGCGCCCGCGACAACCGCCTGGTGCACTTCGCTCCCGACGCCGCCCCCCGGTCGCCCCGTCCCGGCGACGTCGTCACGGTAACCGTCACCCGCGCCGCGCCGCACTACCTGCTGTCCGATGCGCCTGCGCTGTCCGTCCGCCGGACGAGGGCCGGCGACGCCTGGCAGGCAGCCACTGCGCAGCAGGCAGCCACTGTCCAGCGGACGGCCGCGGCCGCGGGCGCCCCGGCTCCGGTGCTGCTCGGCATGCCCGGCCGCCAGCCCGCGGGTTAACCCCTGGCCTGGCAACTTAATCCTTTGCCGGGCAATCCTTTGCCGGGCAATGCGGCCAGCTGCGCCCGGACCTGATCGGCTTCGGGCGCCCCGAGCTCGGTGTACAGGGTGAGGGCCTGCCGCCAGTGCTCGCGACTGCGGCCGTACTCGCCTCCCGCGCGATGGCAGCAGGCGAGGCCGTCGTGCGCGCGGGCCTGCTGCTCCTGGTCGCCGATCTGGCTTGCCAGGGTGAGCGCGGCGGTGTGCCGGGCGCGCGCCGGAGCCTCCTGGCCGCTGACGCGGAGGGTCTCGCCCAAGCCGTTGAGCGCCTCGGCCTGGCCGGACTGGTCGCCGATCTGCTGGAACAGCGCCAGCGCCTGCTGCTGGTAGCCGCGGCCCTGTTGGTGGCGGCCCTGCCGCTGAGCCAGGTCGCCGAGGTTGGTCAGCGCCCGGGCCTGCCCGGCCAGGTTTCCTGTCTCGCGGGATAGGGCCAGGGCCGTGTCGATGTGGACGGCCGCCTCGGCGTAGCGGGCCCGGCGCATCTCGACCAGGCCAAGATCGTTGAGCGCGTGCACCTCGCCGCCTGAGTTGCCGACCTGCCTGAATAGCAGCAGAGCCTGGCCGAGGTGGTCCGCGGCCTGCGGGTAGCGGCCCTCCTGCGCGTCCATCGTGGCCAGGTTGTGCACCGCACGGGCCTCACCCGCCTGGTCGCCGGACTGCCGGTAGATGGCCAGGGCCTGCCGGACATAGACCGCGGCCTGCTGGCGGTGACCCAGGCGCGCGGCAATGATGCCGAGGTTATTCAGCGCCCTGGCCTGGCCCGTGGCATCGCCGATCTCGCGGTACAGGGCCAGCACCCGGCGCAGGTGCTCTGCCCCCTGAACGTAGCGGCCCTGGCGAAGGTCGACCAGGGACAGGTTGTGCACGGCATCGGCCTCGGCGTTCAGGTCGCCGGCCCGGCGAGCGGCCTGCCTGGCATGGGTGTGCAGGATGACCGCCTCGGCGTAGTGGCCGCCCTCATCCAGGTAGCGGAACACGGTCGCCGCCAGGCCGGTGGCGTACCCCGGCCGGCCGTTCCCCGCCGCGTAACCTGCGACGCTGACCAAGGTGGCTCGCTCGCCGTCCAGCCACGCCCGCGCGGCGCCGGCGTCCGCCAGCGGCGGCAGGCAGGCTACCGGGCCGGCCGCTGGCGGCCGGCGATGGCGCTCTGCCGGGAACAGCACGTCCATAGCGGCGGCTGCCGCGCCCAGGTAGTAATCGAACAGCCGGGTCAGCGCCGCCTGCTGCGCCCGGTCGCCGTCCTGGTCGGCGGCCAGCGTCCTGGCGTAGGCCCGCAGCAGGTCGTGCAGGCTGTACCGGCCAGGCCCGGCGTACCGGACCAGGTGCGCCCGCACAAGTACCTCCAGCTGGCCGCGGACCTCGCCGACACCGATCCCGGTCAGCGCGGCCGCGGCGTGAGCGTCCAGGTCCGCGCCGGGGTGCAGGCCCACGAGGCGGAACGTGCGGGCCGCCGCGGCGCCGAGCTGCCGGTAGGACCAGGAGAACACCGCCCGCACTCCGGTGCGGGGATCCCCGCCGGCATCCATCAGCTCAAGCCGCCGCTGATGATCGGCCAGCTCGTCGCGCAAGGAGTCAAGCGGCAGGCCGGAACGCGCCACGGCTCGCTCGGCGACCACCCGCAGCGCGAGCGGCAGCCGTGAGCACTGTTCCGCCAGCGCCGCGGCGGCGGCCGGATCGGCGTCGACCCGCGGGCCGATCAGCGCTCGCAGCAGGTCAACCGCATCGGCCGCGGGCAGCAGCTCGAGATCCAGCCGCTGCGCGCCGTCCCGCACCACAAGACCGGTCAGTGCGTCGCGGCTGGTCACCACCGCGGCACTTGAGCCGCTCCCGGGCAGCAGCGGCCGGACCTGCTCCTCGGAGCTCGCGTTGTCAAGCACCACGAGCATCCGCCGTTCGGCCAGCAGGCTCCGGTAGCGCGCCGCCCGCTCGGCCACCTCCGCGGGGATGTCCTGACTGGCCACGCCGAGGGCGCGCAGGAAGCCAGCCAGCGCCTCGGCTGCCGGCATCGGCTGGTCGGGATCGTAGCCGCGCAGGTTGACGTACAGCTGCCCGTCGGGAAAGCGCCCCGCCACCTGATGCGCCCAGTGCACCGCCAAGGCCGTCTTGCCGACTCCTGCCGTCCCGCCGATCGCAGAGACCACCACAGTGCCAGGACCCTGGCCGTCGGCGGAGCTCAGCAGCCCGGTCAGCGCCGCCAGTTCCCCGGCGCGCCCGGTGAAATGCCGTACCCCGGCCGGCAGCTCCCGAGGTATCCCGGCCCCGTTCGGCACCGCCACCTGATCCGGCCCGGCCAGGGCGGGGTCGGCGGCGAGGATGCGCTGATGCACCTCCCGCAACTCGCTTCCCGGCTCGGTGCCCAGCTCGCCGACCAGGGTCTGCCGGGCGCTTGAATAGGCGGCGAGCGCCTCGGCCTGACGGCCGTCGCGGTACAGCGCGAGCATCAGCTGGGCGTGCAGGCGCTCTCGCAGCGGGTTGCTGGCCACCAGTTGCCGCAGCTCGACGATGACCTCACCGTGCCGGCCCAGGTGCAGGTCGGCGTCGATGCGCGTTTCGTGGGCGCGCAGCCGCAACTCCTCGAGCCTGGGCACCTCTCGCGCGGTGATCAGGTCGGACTCCACGTCCGCGAGCGGCCTGCCCCGCCACAGCTCAAGCGCCGCGCGCGCCCGGTCGGCCGCCACGTCCCACGCGCCGTCTCGCGCCGCGGCCCGCGCGCCCTCAAGCAGGGTCTCGCATCGGGTCACGTCCAGCTCGCCGTCGGCCACCCGGATGCAGTAGCCGCGCGGCTGGGTGACGATCCGGCCCGCGTCCTCGTCCCCGAGGGCCTTCCGCAGCCTCATCACGTTGTTCTGGACAGTGACCCGCGCCGATGGCGGCGGGCCGGCGCCCCACAGCGTCTCGGCGAGTTCGTCCACCGACACCACCTGGTTGGCGTTCAGCAGCAACGCCGCGAGTACCGCCCGCTGCTTCCCCCGTGCCACCGGAACCGGTACCTCGCCGTGACGCACCATCAAAGGCCCGAGCAGCCAGAACTCCGTTTCGATCACATGGACCCTCTGACCAAGGCAAAGCTGAGCTTATAAGCACCGTACCGCGCACAATGACAGGAATCAACAAATGACTAAAGCTGACGTGCAACGCCGTTTGCGCTGGTGCGGATGCGGGCAATTTCGCAAGTCCGGACCAGCTCGGCCGTCATTTCAGCCGGTGATAATGCCGGCCGCGTGTGCCGTTATACGGCATCGCCGGCGCGGTCGCGCCGAGCTCCCGGCCACGGCGGCAGGCTTGATCGATTTCTCGCATCGCGAGAATGTCTAGCGGACATATTGCCGTAGTGGGGCGAGCCGCCGACGGTAATCTCGGATCGTGTCTCTTCGCCGGTGCCTGGCAGCGGATCGATGGCTGCCGCCCGGGTACCTGCGTGACCCTTCCCGCTCCCGTGCAGAAACCGGCTAACCTTACCGCGATGATCAGTGCGGCTACCTGCGATGGATGAGGAGAAGATCCCGCCGCGCGAGGACCAGGAACTTGCCTCGTGCTTCGATACTCATGCCCGTGATCTGTTCGGGTACGCCTGCGTGCTGGTCCGCGGCGACCAGGCACTCGGCGAGGATCTCGTCCAGGCCGCCTTCCGCGCCGCGTCGCGTGACTGGCACGCACTGCGGCACCTTGCCGAGGATCAGCGCCGTGCCTGGCTGCGGGTCACGCTGGCCAACCTCGCGATCGGCTGGTTCCGCGGCGAAACAGCGTCGCAAGACGGCCTGCCCACGTCGGAGATCCCGCGCGGAAGGGTCCACGCAGACCATGCGGGCCAGCACGGGCGGGCCTTCTCCCCGGTCACGCTGGAACGATGCTGGCAGGTCATCGAGAGCATGCCCGAACCGCAGCACACGGCCGCGCTGCTGCACTGGCTGCTGGACCTGAAGGAGGCCGAGATCGCCGCCGCCCTCGGGATGGCGGATAAAACGGTGAGCGCGCACCTGGACCGAGCACGACGTAAGCTGATCGCACAGCTCGGGCCGGAGGACCCGCACACCGGCGACGACCCCGATGGAGCATCGTAATGACGGTCGGCGAACGCTGGACCGACAGCTCGGCCGAGGATGAGGACGAGCTGGCCTCCCGCCTGTACCGGCAAGTCACCGAACTCCAGCAATCCCGCTTCGGCACGGGATACGACCTTGAGGCCGGGCTGGTGCGGTACCGGGCCTGGCTCAGCGAACGTGCCCCGCAGGTCGCCAACGGGGCCAACGGCACCCTTTCCCCGCACGCCGAGCCCGACACCGACGGCATAGACGGGACCATGCCCCTGCGCGCCGTGCCAGCAGCGGCCGGTCCCGAGACGGCCGGTCCCGATGCCCCCGGTGCGGTCGCGGAAACCCTGGCCGCCACCGGCGCCATCGTGTCCGACAGCACCCTGGCTCCCTGGACGGAACCCAGCCAGTGGAGTGCGGATCGGGCGGTTACGGAGTTGTATTCGCTGCATTACCGGGCTCTGGTGCGGCTGGCTGCGCTGCTGGTGCGGGATACGCCGACGGCGGAGGAGGTGGTGCAGGACTCGTTCGTGGCGATGCACGGGGGGTGGCAGCGGCTGCGGGATGCGGAGAAGGCGCTGGCGTACCTGCGGCAGTCGGTGGTGA